>CALGPD010000077.1 GCA_937960625.1 uncultured Spirochaetia bacterium
TTTGGCAATAAATTGTTCCCTATTTTTTAAGTAGTTTAGGATTTTATTACTTAAATAAGAAGCAGCTCTGTCAATCATATCAAATATTTCAAGTCCTGTTTTACCAATTATTCTCTTTGTTAAAACCAATTCCCGGGCATCAATATCATAAAGTAAAAAATAAAAGATGATTGTTTTAGCTTCCGACTTTACTATATACGATCCGCAGACCACTAAATTCGTTTTTAAATTTTGACTTTTACACAAAACTTCTTTTCTATTAAATATGTCTCGTATCTTAATATTCCCGGTATTTACTGGCTTAAATCCTTTCTTTTTTAGAACACTCCTAAGTGATCTAGGTAGAGTATAGGATAAAAACTGATAGCTTTTTGGCGATTTATTTTGATTAAAGTTGTAAAATCCTATTTTTATCGGTCTTTCCGCACCATATGCATAAAATAAAAGATTAAGTAATAGTAATTTTTCTCATGATATAAAAAATAATAAGAATAATTGCGATTACAATTGACAATTTTAATATTTAATTTATAGCCAATATTTTTTTTAACCATTCCCTTTTATATAATGACCAAATACTATTTTTATAAATATTTTTTACAGATTTTTCAAGTATTATTAAAGTTTGTTTTAAATTTTTTATGTTGTGTGAGAGTTTTACACGTTTCATTAGTTTATTTCGTGCGTATTTCCAATTATGAAAACATTTAAATTTAATGCTTTTTATCATTTCTTTTATCCGGTTTGATAAAAAGATAAGGCTTTTTGAATTAAATAAATTGATAAGCCATATTTTTCTAAGTTCGTTCCATGCAGTAATAAATGAACTCCGTTTTAGATTTCTTTCAAGTTTAAATACAAGCATGGATAATTTTTGTATAGATTTTGCAGTTTTCCGGCTTACTGCTTTTTTATCTGGGATAAGCCTTGAAGATAATAATCTTTTATACCATAGGGCTCTTTCTGTTTTCCAAAGATTTGTATGGGCCCGCCATTTTATATTTTTTTCCAGATATATTAATGCTTTTGTAAATTTATTCGAATCATTTAGATTTTCAATCTGTTTAAGCCATTTCACTCTAATATGTTTCCAGATTGAATTTGTACTTGAATATTTAATCATTTTTTCAAGCTCACCAAGACTTTTTGATAAGCTGGAAAAATCTTTTGATTTTAAAACTCCCCATATCCATTTTTCATTTTTTTTACTGTTTTGTATTTTGAACGAACTGTGTTTAATTCCGTTTTGCATTGATATTAAATTTTCAATGTGTTTATATATCGTGTTTTCGCTGTAAAGAGGGATTTTTTTTGCATCAACATACTTTACTTCGCTGTTATCAGAATTTATTATTTTTTTTATTTTATCAACCCAGAAATTCCTGACTGATTTCCATTGAGTAGTATGAGCAAACCATTTTAGGGATTTTTCACATTCAAGAATTAAAGATACAAAATTTTTAACATTACCTGTGCGTTGAATATAAAACTTCCACTGTTGCCTTTTTCTCCTCCAGGTATTTATTTGAGCTCTATAGGGAATTTTTGTTTCAAGCCTGTAAAAGAGATAACCAAGCCTTTTAAACGTTTTTGCATTAACAACGCGTTTAATCCATAATATCCGCCAGTATTTTGATTTTACCCTATAATAAATATAATTTTCAAATTCAATCATTAAAGAAGCTATGGTTTTAATTATTCTATTGCTTCTGTTTATTATTTTTGCTTTACGTATTCTGTTTAAATTATATGCAATTCTATCATCAAGTTTGGAAGGAATCTTTTTATTAACTCCTGATAAAGTTGAAATGTTTTGATACCAAAAATTTCTATTGTTTTTCCAAAAGGTTTTATGGCTTTTCCACTTAATTGCCGTTTCCAGTTCAAAAATATACTTAACGAGTTTTCCGGTATATTTTACCTTGAATAATTTTTTTCCCCATGTTTTAACACTTTTCCATTTACCGGAATAGATATTCTTTTTTAATGAAAATTTTAATATTCTAGCTAAATGGGAAATTTCATTTATTGATTTTGATTTAAAAAGCGAAAATATCCATTTTGTGCGTTTTTTCTTCCATTCGGGTTTGAAATTTTTTTCCAGAATACTTCCCTCAAGCGCTACTAAGAAACCGGATATCCTTAATATTGCATTTTTTATATCAGGCCGGGTTGTATCAAGTTTAATTGTAAGTACTTTTGAACCTGAAATATTGTTCGCCTGTCTAATCCATTTTTCTCGTTTTGTCCACCATGTTTTATAATGGGCAAGCCATTTTAACCCCCGTTCAAGTTCAATTAATGATTTAGCAAATTTTTTAAAATCAGATGTTTTAATATTTTTTAGCCATTTATATTTTAAACTTTTATTCCATTTATCTGCAAAGTATTTTAATTTTATGTTGTTATGAAGTTTGATTAATTCATTCGTTAAAAGTTCTATAGAGTTTGCAGATTTTAATTTTTCAATCCATTTTTTTCTATAGTTCTGCCATGATTTTTTTTGGGCTTGATATTTGATCTTTTTCTCTAATTCTTGAATTAAAATAGCGAGTTTTCTTATTGAAGAAATCAGTGTTTCATCCTGATCCTGTATTTTTTTTATTATTAAGCTTTCGCCTGTAATTTTATTTGCAGAAGTAATCCATTTTTTTCTATATTTTTTCCAGGATTTTACTTGAGAACCCCAAAAAATACTTGATTCAAATAATACAATTAATTTAACTAGTTCTTTAAGGCTTTCGGTTTTTTTTATTTTAATAAGCCAATCGCTTCGTAAAAAATTTCTCCAATAACCTGATTGTGATTTATACCTCAAATTAAGCTCTAACTCATAGACCAGTTTACGCAATGATTCTATTAATACGATTTTTTTTATTTTTCCATGCCATATTTTTTTATCTAATTTCCAGTCATCTGATAATCCGGAAGGTTTTATGCTTTTTTCAAGTTGAATGAGCAAAGCTTTAACTTTTTCTATTCTTACCTTATTCGTTCTATTTTGTCCAAGCATTATAGAGTTAAAATTTATTAGGAAGAAAAACAGTAAAAAAGTTAATGAAATTTTAGCCCGCATTAATAAAACTCCTATTTCCGCTATTTATTTTTTAAATAAATATATTTAATTCTTTTATTTTACATTAAAGCAAACACATCAATAATGTAATTTATTCATTTTTTATCAAATAATGCCTGAAAATATAATTACTCTTGATATAAATATTATCGGAAAAATAAGGCGTTAATATTTTAAGCTTTTTTTTAATAATAATTTTGAATATAAAATTATGCGTTTTTATACTTTTGCCGATTTCAGCAAGTCATCATAAGTGTCCCGTTTTCTTATTAATGAGTCTTTTCCATTTGAAATCCCAACTTCAGCGGGTAAAAATCTGGAATTATATCTGCTTGCCATAGAAAAACCGTAAGCACCGGAATTTAATACTGCTAGTATATCTCCGTCCCTTACTTCATTTATTGAGCGGTCTTCAATTCCTTTTCCGTTCTGTGTAAAAACATCACCGCTTTCACAAAGATTACCTGCAACAATAACTTTTTCATTAGAGCCTGAAAGATTAGTTGCGTTAATTATCTTATGGTAAGAGCCATATGCCATTGGCCTGATTAAGTGATTAAATCCAGAATTAACACCAACGAATTTATGTGCCGGAGTGGTTTTTACGTTGTTTACCGTAACGAGTAAATATCCTGCTTCAGACACGATATACCTGCCCGGTTCAATATACATAAATAGATTTTTTTTATAGTTTTTACTAAAATCAGTAAACCTGTCAGAAAGTTGTTTTCCAAAATCATATATATCAATGGGGTCATCATTGTTATGGTAGGGTACACCAATACCTCCGCCGAAATCAATGAAATCAAGGCCTTCAAACTTTGAGGCTACAGACAGCACTATTTCTACAGCTTGTAGAAATCTTTTAGTTTCAAGAATTCCTGATCCGATATGGCAGTGAACTCCAAAAATATTTAGGTTATATTCTTTTGCAATCTCTTTTATGGTTTGTATTTTATCATGATAAATCCCGAATTTAG
>CALGPD010000078.1 GCA_937960625.1 uncultured Spirochaetia bacterium
TTTATGGCTTTAACATACGCTGAAGGAGATATTATAGCAAAATTAATATTACCTGAGTTTAAATCCTTTGCTAAAGTATTGTAATCAATTGATATTGTAAATTTTACTTTTTTGCCAAGCTTTTCTGATAAATAATCCATCAAACCTTTAAAGCGCTTTATCATATCCAGTTTTTTACCAATTGGTGTGGTGCCAAAAATCAATGTGTCTTTTCCCGAACTGCTGCCGTTTGCGTTTTGCTGTTTATCAGCAGTATTATCCTGGTCATTACTTTTACCGCCGGAACAACGGATAAACGATAAAACAACGAGCAGAACTATTATTAAATTTCTTACATAAGTAGCTTTTCTTTTCATATTTTCTCCATTTTTTTAATTTAAAATTTCAAGGCAAATTAATGTTATATCATCATACCTATTTTTTCCATAAATATCATTAATATTATTAATAATTTTATCTGTCATATTCTTTACAGGCAAATTTGAATTACTTTCAATTATTTGCGCAAGTTCTTTTTCATCAAGCCTGTTAGCATCATTATTAAAATATTTTTCATAAATACCAAAAGTGAAAAGAATAAATTTTGTTCCCTTATTTATTTCAACCTCTTTAAGCTTAAAATCAGCATTAATGTCAGTGCCGATATTCACATTGGCGAAATTCAATATATCAATTTCATGATTTTTAACTATAAACTGTGACGGATGGCCGGCAGATGAATACATAGCAACACTGTTTTTTATATCAATATCCATAATCATACATGAAAAATACTCTTTCAAAGTTGAATATTCATTTAAAATTACTGAATTCAGCATTTTCATTATTACATCAGGAGGTATTTCAAAGCTTTTTATCTTCTCATATTCACTTTTTATTATCATTGTCAGCAATGAAGCCTTAATACCATGGCCTCCAGCATTGGCTAAAAAGATTCTATAATAATCTTTAGAAAGGTTAAACACGTTGTATATATCCCCGCCTATTTCCATTAAAGGCTGAAAATATATTTCAAACTCAATTGATTGAAAATGGCTTTTATCAAACTTTAAAAAGTTTGTCTGTATTCTTTTAGCAATGCTTAAATCCATTTTAATTGTATCATAAGCTTTTTTAAGTTCCCGCGAATTTAATTCAACTTTTCTATCCAATTCATTGATATTCTCTTGAATCTTTTCAATCATTAAATTGAATGAATTACCCAATATTTCAAATTCATCATTACTTTTAATATCTGCCCTAACGTTATAATTTCCCTGGCCAATTAATTTTGACGTTTTAACGAGATCATATACAGGAGAAGTAATACGCCTTGCAATTTTATATGAAATAAATAAACTTAAGCCTAAACTTATAGATAAAAGAAGTAATACAAAAAATATTGTAAGTCTTATAGAGAAAAGTTTGCGGCTGATATCTACTGCTATTAATATCGCTAATTCCTTGCCTTCAAAATTTTGATTAATTTTAACGTATTTTGCTTTATATACATTTCCTTTAATTTTAATCTGAATTGATTTATCTATTTTATTTTCATAACGGATAATTTGCAAATCTTCAGACTTAATTTTTAGTGAACCTCCAATATATTTTTTCCCTAATATAAAAAATATCTCTGCATTTTTACTTGTTTTAAGTTGCACGGAAAATGATTTATCAAGAAGATAACCCGTTGTAGCTATACCCGTAATTTTAGAATTTTTATTTAATACCGGAGACTGAGAAAAAATCCCAGGAATACCGGATATCTTATACATTATCAAAGGGATGTGTTTTTTAGTTTTTAAACCATATTTCACATAGTATTGAGTAATATCATTTTTAAAGCGCTGATCCGGTTTATGCCCTTTGCCTAATGAAAATCCATCTTTATCGTGTATAGAAACAAAGGGAATTTTTGTTTCATTTTTAAAAACTTTTAAAGTTTGTATTATTAAATTTATTTTTCCAATATCAGCGCCTTTTATTATCTCCGGAGTATTTACCAACAGCCTCACCATAGGAGAAAGCCCTTTTTTTAGTAAATTATATCTTTTAATGATATTTGTAGTTTCAGTTTCTATTAAAATTTCTACGTTATTATTTAATCTGGAATGAAAAAAAAATAAAATTACAATTGCAATTATCAAAAATGGAATGATAATAGATACTACAAGATTAACAAGTTTAAACCTGACAGTATTCATTACGCTTGGAAATATTTTATACCTTTTTTTTATATTCATATAATGCCTGAATTTTATCATAACATTATTTGAACTAAAATTGCAACAATTAAATACATTAACTAATATTATTTCATAAAAAGTTTTTTATAGATAATTTAGAAACCTATGCATTCCCAAAAACTAATTGCATCATCAGGGTTTTCAGCAGAAGCAGATGCAAAAGCAAGAAAGACTGCTATAACACCGTTAATAATTATTTCCGGTATAGTGACCCTGCCGCGAACGAGATTAATCAAACGTATAAAATACAAGCCGCCAATCCAGCATACTGTTCCCAAAAGGCTTTTAATTAATATTCTCGATTTAAGGGGCTTAACTATTAATCCAATAATCAAAATTCCAAGATACATAAATGCAGTTACTATTGCAAGAACCATTGCCATATTTGCTGCTGCCTTAATGCTAATACCGTGTTTTAATGAAAAAATCAACCATTGAAGAAAAAACATTATCACCCAGCCCAAAAGTATTTTAATCACGGTTCTGCTGTTTGACG
>CALGPD010000079.1 GCA_937960625.1 uncultured Spirochaetia bacterium
CAATAATGTATACTATATTTATAAAAAAATAACTATATTAAATAGTCGGAAAATAAATGAATAATAAAAGATTTTTATAAACATTTATTTTATAAAATGCAATATATTATAACAGATTATAAATTAAACTCAATTTATATTTTTTATTCTTATATTTTTTGTTTATTATTTAAAATGATTTCTTTATTATAACTCTAAAACGGGAGTAAAGTATCAAAAAAAATACTAACCGGATTATTAAAATTTTATTTTTCCTTCTCGGAGCTTTTCTCTTTGCTTATATGATACGCGATGTAGGGATATCAACACTCTGGAAAAATGCTAAACAAATGGGATGGAAAATCTCAATTATCATTGTAGTGCCCGGGTTATTTATTATTTTTCAAGCAATAGCATGGTGGCTGTGTATTGAAAAAACCGGCTCAAAAATTACTTTAAAAAGAATAATGTTAATACAAATTGCCGGATGGGCATTTTCGGAAGTTGCCCCTTTTTCAAGCATAGCCGGGGAAACTTTTAAGGGCGTTGTATTAAAAGACAAGTTAAAAGGTTCTACAATAGTTTCTTCACTGGTTTTATACAATACAATACATACTTTTGCAACTATTTCAATTTTATGCGTTGGTGTAGTTATCACGCTGATAATTATAAAAACAACGGCAATAATTAAAATAATAAGTATTGCATCCATTATTATAGCAATTTTCCTGTTTCTGCTGTTTATAAAAGAACAAAAGAAAGGTATGCTTTTATCATTATACAATTTTTTTAAGAAAATTAAATTCTTAAAAAAGAAGTTATCCGGTAAAGAAGAAAAAATAATTGCAATTGACAAAGAAATGCATCACTTTTGGGTAAATAAAAAGAGAAATTACATTATGGCTTTTTTATTTATGTTTTGCGCAAAAATATTTGGAGCGTTGGAATATTATTTAATTTTGATTTTTATAGGTTATGCACAAAGTTTTCTCATTGCATTATTTTTATTTATTATCTCTCACGTGATATTCATTGCAGCATTTTTTATCCCGTCACAAATCGGATTGGTTACCGGAGGGTTAAACAGAACGTTTAAACTCTTAGACTTGAACCCGGCTTATGGAACACTAGTGGGAATATTCAGAAGAATAAGAGTACTCTGCTGGACTATTTTCGGATTACTATTAATCCCTTTTCTCGATGCCCGTTCAAAACAACGGGATAAATAATCAATAAAATCTTAACATCTAAAGCTATTTTTTACTTAACTTGGCCCATGAATCACGCAAGGTTACAGTACGGTTAAATACGGGATTTCCCGGTTTCGAATCAACAGAATCAACACAAAAATACCCTTTTCTCTCAAACTGATAAATTGCTCCGGCATCAGCATCTAATAAATCAGGTTCAAGCTTGGCATTAGTTAATACCTCAAGTGAATTCGGATTTATATGGTCAATAAAGGTTTTACCGTCTTTATTATCATTAGGGTTCTCAACGTTAAATAACCTGTCGTATAAACGTATTTCCGCATTAACCGCGCTATTAGCGCACACCCAATGAAGTGTAGCTTTAACCTTCCTGCCGTCAGGTGAATCTCCGCCTTTTGTTGCAGGATCGTAAGTACAGTGTATTTCAACGATTTCACCGTTACTGTCTTTTATAACATTTTCACATTTGATATAATATGCATAACGTAAACGGACTTCTCTTCCCGGAGCTAACCGGTAAAATTTCTTAGGAGGGTCTTCCATAAAATCATCACGTTCAATATATAGTTCTTTTGAAAACGGAACTTTTCGCGTTCCCATGGAATCATCTTCAGGGTTGTTAATAGCATCGAGTTCTTCAATATTATCATCCGGATAATTCGTTATAATTACCTTTACAGGGTTTAAAACAGCCATTCTCCTCTGAGCTTTAATATTTAGGTCCTGACGTATAAAATACTCAAGTAAAGCAGCTTCAACAGTGCCCTCTACCTTGCCAACACCTATTCTTTTACAAAAATTGTTTATTGCATCAGGAGTGTAACCTCTTCTTCTTAAACCGGACAACGTAGGCATTCTCGGATCATCCCAACCTGAAACATGGTTATCAACAACGAGTTGATTTAATTTCCTCTTGCTTAAAACAGTAAATGTTAAATTTAAACGCGCAAACTCAATCTGCTGAGGATGGCACGGTGCTGAAACATTTTCTAAAAACCAGTCATATAAAGGGCGGTGGTCTTCAAACTCTAGTGTACATAAAGAATGCGTAATTCCTTCAATTGCATCACTTAAACCGTGAGCAAAATCATACATAGGATAAATATTCCATTTATCGACTGTACGGTGATGCTCATCTTTTTTAATTTATGAATAGCAGGGTCCCGCCTTTTTGAATTAGGATGAGCCATGTCTATTTTTGGGCGAAGGAAACATTCTCCCTCTTCCAATTCTCCGGTCTTCATTTTTTTGAGCCGGTCAAGGTTTTTTTCAACCGAACGGTCTCTATACGGGCTTGGAGTACCGGGTTCACTTAAAGTTCCACGGGTTTGTTTAACTTCCTCCGCGCTCAAACTACAAACATAAGCTTTTTTATTTTTTATAAGCTCTATAGCAAATTCATATAATTTATCAAAATAATCCGAAGCGTAATATTCACGGCCATCCCATGAATATCCCAGCCATTTTACATCAGTTTTTATAGATTCAACGTATTCAATTTCTTCTTTTTCAGGGTTTGTATCATCAAAACGCAAATTACACGTTCCTTTATAATCAAGGGCAACGCCGAAATTAAGATTAATAGATTTAGCATGGCCAATGTGTAAATATCCGTTAGGCTCGGGTGGAAACCGTGTTGCAACTTTTCCGTTGTTTTTATTATTTTTTAAATCTTCTTCTATTCTTACGCGGATAAAATCTTTTTGGTTTTCAGTTTCGCTCATTAAAGCTCCCTTGTGTTTACTAAATATTGAGTTAAATTATTATAAAAATAAAATAATGCTGTAATTCATTTTTGACAAGAAAATTACTTTGTAGTGATTTTTGATTTACTATTTAAATAGAATTTAATTAATATTTTAAATGTAATAAAAGTAAAGGCAAACAAATGAAACCTACAATAATCTGCATTGACCTTGAAGGCGTTTTAATACCCGAAATATGGATAGCATTCGCAAAAAAAACCGGTATAAAGCAGCTGGAACTCACAACCAAAGACGTAGAAGATTACAACGAATTAATGAAAATGAGGCTGGAAATATTATATAAAAACAAACTCACTTTAAACCATATAAAAGAAGTAATATCAACCCTAAACCCTTTGCAAGGCGCTGCATCTTTTATTAGTTGGGTGAGGCAAAGAACACAAATTGTAATTTTATCAGATACGTTTTACGATTTCGCAATGCCTTTAATGGAAAAACTTAATTATCCGACCCTATTTTGTCATTCACTAAAAACAGATGATAACGGATTTATTAAGGATTACGTTTTACGTACTCCAGACCACAAAAACAAAACAGTGAAAGCGTTTAAAGACTTAAACTTTAATACAATAGCAATTGGAGATTCCTTTAACGATATATCAATGTTAAAGCAGGCACACAAGGGAATTTTATTTAAAGCGCCTGATAACGTAATTAAAAAGTACCCAGATTTTGAAAAGTTAAGCGATTTTGACGAATTGATTAAGCATTTAGAAAACATGCTGATTTAAAAATAATTATCAGTTTTAGTAAAAATAAAAACATTGACATACAAAATCATTAACTTATATTGTATTATAGTATATATATTATTTTTAAATAATAGGAAAACTATATGACATTAGGAAAACACGTTCTTGCTGAACTATTTGACTGTTCATCCACTCATTTACT
>CALGPD010000080.1 GCA_937960625.1 uncultured Spirochaetia bacterium
CAACGTCATTGCGAGGAACGTAAGTGACGAAGCAATCTCAGGTTTGATGGATTGCTTCACTTTCGCTCGCAAAGACTAGGCACTACGAGTCGTATACTAATGCAATCTTGCGTTCGCGGCAAAACCAATGTCATTACGGGGAACGTATGCGTTCGCGGTAAACCCAACGCCATTACGGGGAACGTAAGTGACGAAGCAATCTCAGGTTAAGCACACCGAATGTTTTTTAATCTTCTCTGGCTTTTAATCTGTTCCATATGGGATAATTGTCATCAGCCGGGTGATTTGAAAGGTTTGTCTGATTTTTTCCGTCAGAATCCATTATATAGATTTCTTTATTGCCGTCTCTTGTTGAAACGAAAACAATTTTTTTTCCATCCGGAGAATACACGGGAAAATAATCATCGCCTCTGGATTTGGTGAGCCTTTTTTTGTTTTTCCCGTTTATATCCATAATATAGATATCCATTGTTTCTTTGTTTCTGCTTGAATAGCATATTTTCTTTCCGTTAGGAGAAAATACCGGTGTAATATCATCAACGTAATTTGATGTTAAACGCGTTGTCTTTGAACCGTCAATTTTAGTTATGTAGATTTCTTTATTGCCGTCTCTTGTTGAAACGTAGACTAATGATTTACTGTCAGCCGACCATTTATAGGCAGTATCGTTACCGTATTGGTTGGTAATTCTTCTAATATTATTGTTGTTTTCAACTTCAATAATGAAGATATTTTTATATCCGTTTCTATTTGAGTTAAAAGCAATGAATTTTCCGTTAGGCGACCAAACAGGGTTGTTATCCACAAAATCGTTATTAGTAACGCGTTTAATTGCGTATCCGCTTGGACGCATTAAATAAATTTCATGGTTTCCGTCTCTATTGCTCACAAAAGCGATTAAATCCGTTTTTGGCGACCAAACCGGGCTGCCGTCAAAAGCTATTCCTTTTGTTACTATTTTAACAGTTTTGCCTTCGAGGTCAGATACAACGATGTTATCTTTATTGTTCATGTTTGACCAATAAGTTAACCTCCAGCCGTTCGCGTTTAAGGAATAATCACTTTCAAGCACTAATTTTGTTCTGGTGATATTTCGAATCCAGCTTCCGTCAGAATGCATGGTGAATATATCGAGGTTTTGAGTTCTTGTGCTCTGGAAAACGATTAAATCCTGCCCGGTTTTATATTTCAGTTTTTCTTCAGTATGAATGCTTGTGATAAAAGATAAAACTAATAATAAAATAAAATACAATAATATTTTTTTCATAAATCTCTACACTTTAACGAGTTGTAATAATTTTCGTCAATATTAATGAATTAAATAAGCAGTAAATTTTATATTAATAGCTGAATAAGTCTCTCATCATACAAATTTGTGAGTTTGCGAAAAAATATAAACCGTCAACTATTTTTTGACTCATTTCAAGAAATGTATTCATAAACATCTATCCCCTCCCGGAACTGTTTTTATTATGTCTAAATACTAATAATAAATGTAGTTTTTTTAAACTTGTAATTTAGAAAAAAATATTTTAATTTGTTTTTTAGGAAATAAAAAAGCCGTTCCTTAACTTTAAGAAGAAACGGCTTTGAATTCTTTAAATTATATTTTTAGTACGGTGCGGCAAAGTGCTGTATCACTATATCTCTTTTTGATTGAATATTTATTTTCCTGATGCCTGAAGATGCTATTTTTCTGCCATTTGCATCTAAATATTCTAATTTTAAAGTATGTTCACCGGGTTCAACGTTTCTGTCCCTGAAAACGTGAATTACTCTTGGAAGTGATAACCAGCTTCGTGTATCCGCGCGCTCAATTGCCATACCTGCTTTTGCGCCAATATTCATAAGCGCTCCTATTATTTTACCGCCTGTGCTTCTGCTGTTACGTTGAATTGATTGCCCTGCTAGTTGAGCAATTAATCTTGGTAAAAGGCGTTTTAGAATTCCGCTTTTAATTTTGCTTTCATTTTTTTTGAATTGTGTCATAACAACTCTTTCTAGATTATATAGAATAACAGATTCTCCGGTTTCTTTTCCATCAATAATAATTCTCGCGCTTTTAATCCTGTTTCTTGCAAACCTTCTCATAACCGGATAAGCAAATCTCGCTCTAACAATTCCGTTTCTTGTTTCGATTTCTCTGTCATATATTTTTTGTTTTTTAATAGGGGCAAGGCCGATATCTACAAATACAACGAGTTGTCCGTTTTGATTTCGTCCCAGTTTTCTTAAAGCGTCTTCTGCGTCAGCCTTAAATTTTCCCGCTCTTCTTGAAGCTCTAATAATTTTTCTGTATTCAAGCTTTGCATCCTGAATTTTTTCTTGACGCTCATATAATACCGCGGAGATATAACGGGCAAATGGGTTTTCCAGCCAGTATTTTCTCGTTCTTTCTATATATTCTGAAACTCTATTCATTACCCTGTTTCTCTCAACGTAAGCTCCGCTATAATCACCTTTAGCCGCATAAGCTAAAGCTAAATAAGGGCTTATCATTATAATTTCATGAGGCTCTAACATATATTCTTTTGCTGTATCGTTGGTAAATATAGAAGATACTTCTTCCCTGATAGAAATTGTTCCCTCAATATTTAGAAAACGCCTTTCGCAAATAGTCATATATTTTATTGCTCTTTTATAATACTTTGCGGCTAGCGAAAACTTACCATAGTCAAGAAAAGCAATGTATCTATCAACACGTACTTTTCTAAGCACCCTATTTACTTCTCTTGCAAAAGCATTTAAGGCTTTTTTAAATTTTAAATATCTATATAAATTAAGCGGCCTTCTCATCTGTCTGTCATAAGTAACACTCCCGCTTCTTCCGGCGCCAAAACATCCGGATAAGAGAATTATTAAAGTTAAAAGTGAAAATAAAGTTAACTTTTTGATTTTTACCATTATTGTCTCCTAGAACAAATTATTACTAAATTTAATAAACTTGCATAGTAATTCTAACACCAAATATATTGAAAATTCAACAAAGTAATAAAAAAAGGACGCTAAAATAAGCGTCCTTTTTCACAAGTTCTTAAAAATTATCTATATCTTGATCTTATATTTAATTTACGTTTTTCGTAATCATTTTCCCATCTAATATCACCGGTTTGCATATCTACTATGGAAACGCGTACGATAATAAAATTAGCAGTTTCTCTGCCTGTACGTCTTCTCATATTGGAAACACGGCCTCTAATCATTAAACGCGCTCCAACTAAACGTCCAACTTTTACAACAGTACTGCTGTCGAATAAATCTGATTGCTGCAGTTTTTGACGCCTTAAAATATCTTTTAGGGCTTCGTCATCAATAAAACGCACTTCATATTGATTAATTAATCCGGTTCTGATTTTTTCCATGATAACACGTGTGTTAATGTGTTCATCAGTGTCGTTTTTCATTTCTTTTGCAAGTACCCATCTGATCCGTGCGAAATTAGCTCTTTTAAACCATCTGGCTCTTGACATACTTAAAATCATTTTTTTAGCAACAGCGCGTAATTCTCTAGGTGACCAGTCAGCGCCGTAAGTGTTGTGAAATCTTGAACCAGTGTTTCCACGGCTGCCAGTTCCACCGCAAGCAGCTATTGATAATACTAATACCAGCATTAGCATGATTGAAACAAATCTCCTCATAATTTTATCTCCTTAAAATATTCTTGAAATTTATTAAATTACATTATTAAAAGGTTATCAACCTGATAATTATAATAAATAAAATCCATTTATAACCTAATCAATCTTATGAAACAAAATTTAATTGTCAACTATATTGTTTATTAATCAAAAATTGCATCACGTCCGCCCGCACTTGAATTATCGCCTGAAAGTTGTTTTTTAAATTCATTTACCATTTCTTCCATGGCTTGATTAGCGCCCCGGGTAGATACACCGCGTGCTGAAAAATCATTATTAGAAACTACTTTCATAGTATCAAGTTCAACTGTGCGAAGTAAAAATCTTCCTGAAACACTTATTGTCCTCATAGTTATTCCGCCAACACGGTTCGTTCTTCTGGTCGGGCGTTCATTTAATTCAACTAAACCTAAAATTACTTGATTATAACCGGGAAGAAGGTTTTTAATTTTGTATGTAAGCCTTCCTATACTTAATCCTTTTAAATCTTCAAGATTTATGTCTGCTTCAACAATATTATATCCAAGGGTTTCTCTGTAAAATTTTTCTATAAAATTTTTCAAAACAGATGCTTCTTTAACTTCGCCGTTCGGATATCTTACAAGAATTATACACGCTGTTTTTAAACTAGCGAGTCTTTGACGCATTCTTTTATATTTTAATATGGATTTTTCAACTTCGCTTTTAGGAATTCTTGCAAGCACATAAGCAGAAATTTTTCCGTTTCTTGCCCTTGCAATGTGTTTTCTCACAAACTGTAGACGCGATACAACAGCGCGTCCCCGGGTTTTTATTTTTTTAAACAAACGCGAGTCTTGTGAATCTTTTCTGCCGGACGTCCGGCGGTATACTTTATCAAAAGTCTGCGTTGCTGATACTGTTGAATTAATCATGAATAATATTGAACCGATTGTCTCAGCTTTTGCAGAATTTACAGCTTTTGTGGTTGTATCTGCCGTAAATGAGCCGCTGAAATAATAATAATAGCGGGAAGTCGGGGTCTGCATATACCAGCTGGGAGGCCGTGAATATGAAACTGATAGACCAACGAAAATTAAAATAAGAATAAAAAATACTGACAGCTTTTTCATATTTTTCATTTATAGCTCCTAACAACGAGAATAGTATACTATGTTTAACACCATAATAGCAAAATCGTTTTATTTTTCAATAAAAAAATAATTAATTTACTATAAACACCTTTTGATAGAAAGTGTTTCAATTTTTTAATTATTCTCCCAAATATCTTACATGCCATGGTTCCCACATATAGCCTTCTTGTTTATGCGTTGTTTTTGAATAAGTGATGCGCATATTAAATCTGGCGATATTAGCCTTTAGCCATTTATATTCTTTAGTGTAATAAAACTTTTGGGAAAGTCTGTAGCCGACGGCTCTACAAGTAAGGTCACAGGTGGTTCCCAGGTGATGTTCTGAGTATGTGGGTTTTGCGCTTCCAATTTGTTTCGGGCCTGCTATTCTGATATTTCTTATATAAAGGGGAGATTGAACAAGCGGGCTTCTCCATGCAGAAGCGATGTAAATTTTATAACCTGCTTTTCTCGCGCTTTCTAATAATCTTGCAAAGGCTTTCAGCGAATTTTTACGTAAATAATATTTAAACCGCCTTTGATAAGGTGAAATATATCTATTGGGTATTCTTACGAGGTCTTTGGGTTTGTAGTTAAATGGAATATTATTCCATCTGTCAATTTTATATCGTTTTGGCAAATTTTTGTTTATTAAACTCTTTTTATATAATGCAAAATACTCAAAAGGAGTATAGTATATTCTATTATTCCGTTTTCTTCTAAATGCAAGCCAGTCAAAACTCCTCCTATTTTTAGAAGAAATATAACGGATAATTTTTATCTTTTGGCGTAATCCAACCCTAAAAATTATTCGGCTGCGTGTGTTGGGCATTAAATAAACAGGTGCTATTCTAACTATGCATTGCCATGTTTGCCCGGGTTTTGCTAAAGGCGCGGAATTTCCGGCGTTTAATCCGGAAACTGCTAATAATATTATAATAATTGTGTATATGTTTTTCATGACCTAAAGTTATTATAAATTTATTTAAAAATCAATCAGAGCTAATAATTTATAATTTTAATTCACAATAATTTTTTTTTAATGATTTTTCATAATTATTCGTTATAATGAAACAGTTAACATTAAAATAAAGGAGAATACCTTAAGTGAGTTCAGAACAGTTTAAAAAAGATATTTAATTATACATTGCTGCTAACTACCCGGTTATATATATAAATACCTGGGAAGAAGATAGGGTTATTAATGAATTAGGTGAAATTGCTAAAAAAGAAAATATGCGTTTTTATATATGGAGTGAAACCGACGGCCTTGAACGGGATAGAGAACCGGTTAAAGGTTTTCCAGAATCCCGTAAACCCGTGTTAGCGCTTAATTTTGTTGAAGAATTACAGGAAGACGCAATATTTTTATTTAAAGATTTGCACACTCACTTTAGAAGCGGTGACCTTGGAATTGGCGGAGGTAAACCCGTTGAACGTAAATTAAAAGACCTTGCTCTAAGTTTACGGGGAAAAAAGAAAATATGCGTTATAACCGCGCCTATAATGCTCGTTCCTAATGATGTAAGCAAGGAAGTTACGGTTATTGATTTTGAACTGCCTGGTGAAAATGAAATTAAGCAAGTATTTGAAGGTGTTATCGAACGTTTTAAAGATAAAGTCAAAGTTAATTTAAATGAGCATGAAAGAGTTCAGATTATTCAAGCTGCGCAGGGATTAACTTTAAAAGAAGCCGAAAGGTCATTTGCAAAAGCATGTGTTGACAGCAATACACTGGAGTTTAATGATATACAAACCATACTCGATGAAAAGCGCAATGTAATTAAAAAAACCGGTGTTTTGGAATACTACCCTGCTATTGAAGAAATGAAAAACGTTGGCGGTATGGATAATCTTAAGCAATGGATTATGAAAAGAGGCCGGTTATTTACTCCTGAAGCCAAAACATACGGCATACCCGAACCAAAAGGTATTTTAATGGTAGGTATTTCAGGATGCGGTAAAAGTTTAATATCTAAAGCAATAGCGAGTTTATTTAAAATGCCTTTATTGCGTTTTGATATTGGCAAAGTCTTTCAAAAATACGTGGGCGAATCCGAGCAAAATATACGGAGCGCGATTCAAACCGCTGAAGCTATAGCTCCTTCAATCCTGTGGGTTGATGAAATTGAAAAAGGTTTTTCCGGTGTTGGTGGCAGCAGCGAAAGTGGAGTTACAACGCGTATATTCGGAACGTTTTTAACCTGGATGCAGGAAAAGAAATCAAGCGTATTCGTTGTCGCTACTGCAAATCAAATAAAGAACTTACCTCCTGAACTTCTGCGAAAAGGCCGTTTTGATGAAATATTTTTTATTGATCTGCCTAAAGAGAAAGAAAGGCAGACTATTTTTAAAATTCATATTAAACTTAGAAACAGGTCTTTGTCTGATGCCGAAACGTTGGCACTGGCTAAGAAAACAGAAGGGTATACGGGAGCTGAAATTGAGCAGATTGTAATTAACGGGCTCGTTGAATCTTTTTATGAAAACCGAGAACCCGGGATAAAAGATTTTGAACTCGCTGTTGAAAAAACCATTCCGCTTTCCATTACCATGAAAGAGGAAATCGGGGAACTTAGAAACTGGGCAAGCAGGAGAACCCTACCCGCTTCTTAAAGTTATATCTAATGCCGGAAAAACAGCGGACAGTGTTTCTCAGTAAGTGTTTATTGCTAATTTCATTCATGGGGTATGTATTTTTTAGAAAATTTTTTTAATATATTTAAAACCCTAGAGCAAAAAATCCTGCAATTGAAAATGGTGTGCCCGTTCTATTTAATACAGGGTCATCTTCGTAATCAGGATTTAATATATAATCAAATTCGTTGAAATATTTTCTAATTTGAATACCGAAAAGAAATTTTATTTTGTTTCTAAATTTTATCCATATACCTATTTCAAAGATTAGAGCTAATTCTATTCTTTTATTCATATCATTAATTTTATCAGATTCAGGTGCTAACATAATAGACGTACTTAAACCTATACCAAAACATAATACTGAAGCTTTTACGGCAGCTAAAGAATTTATTGTTAAATACGTTGACCTTCGTTTTTCAAGCATTAAATCTCCCATAAATCCCATTGCAAAGCTTGTTTTATTTATTGTCCAGAGA
>CALGPD010000081.1 GCA_937960625.1 uncultured Spirochaetia bacterium
GAGAGCATTAACAACGGAAACACCTACACCGTGTAAACCACCGGAAATTTGATAAGCTTTTTTATCAAATTTTCCACCTGCATGAAGTTTAGTCATAACGACTTCAAGAGCAGGTATTTTTAATTGAGGATGCATATCAACCGGTATACCGCGTCCGTTATCCTGTACTTCAATTACATTGTCCGGTTTAATGCAAACGGTTATTTTTGAACAATGGCCTGCAATTGCTTCATCGATTGAGTTGTCTACTACCTCATATACAAGGTGATGTAATCCGTTAATATCTGTGGAGCCGATATACATACCCGGCCTTTTCCGTACCGGGTCAAGGCCTTCCAAAACCTGTATTTGTTCGGCATTATATTTTTCACTCATTCTAAACTGTCTCCTTTTTTACTGACTATAAAGATAATGTCTTTAATAAATTTCTTCCTTATTTTTTCATTTATTTTTTTAATTAAAAAGCTTTTTTTCAATGACAACAGATTACTCGTTGCGCTGTTATCGGTTTCAACAATGAGTTTACCTTTACTGATATTAACAGCATTTGAATTCAAACGGTCGTCCTGTTCCAGATTATTGTATTCTTCAACAGAACGGAATTGCCTCATTTTATTATCCATACCCATTTGAGATAAATAAGTATCCATTATTTTATCAATTGGGGAGATCTGATTAAACCTAAAAAATTTATCCTGTTTCAAGAAGAACCTCTTCATTGTCAAATAAGTTATTTATTTCCTCATACAAAACTTTTTCTTGCTCAATGTGCACCGCATATTTCCGGAAATCTCTACTGCCAATAATTCCTTTGGAATATTTAACTATATGCTTTCTGAATTCTTTTATACCGAGTTTTTCTCCCTTATCTTTAACCATATAATCTAAATGCTTTAATAGAATCGATTTAATTTCACTTTTTTCAGGAATAGTGTATTTTCCGGTTTTTATATAATCATGACATTGTTTAATCAGCCATGGTTTACCCAATAAACCTCTTGCAAGCATTATTGCGTCGCAATTCGTTTCATCCATCATTATTTTTACGTCTTCAGGTCGCCAAATCTCTCCGTTACCTACAACGGGAATATCCAACTTTAATTTTAATTCCTTTATAGCATTAAAATCCACTTCACCGGAAAATTTCTGCCTGCTGGTTCTGGCATGCAATGTAATCCATTCCACGCCGGCTTCCTGGGCGGCTAATGCGCATTCAAGAAAATTCTCGTTGTTATAACCTTTACGCATTTTCATGGTAACAGGTTTATCAGTAATACTCTTAACATTTTTAATAATATTATAAATAAGTGTTGGATCGTCCATTAAAGCACATCCGGAACCCGTTTTCAACACTTTCTTAACCGAACACCCTGCATTTATATCCAGCACGGCAAACTTTAATCTATTGATTGCATGAACAGCGTTTTTAAAACTATTTATATCATTTCCGAATAATTGTACACCTAATAATACATCTGATAAAGTATCTTTATATAACCTAATAGTCTTTTCATAATTATAAAATAATCCCTGAGCGCTTAACATTTCAGTAAAAACAATTGCGGGATTGTAAGAAGCAAGTATTTCTCTAAACGCAAAATCAGTAAATCCGCACAAAGGGGCACACAAAACTTTATTATTTAAAATGATTTCTCTAATTTGTTTATTCATATATATTTAAATTCAAAAATAAATTTGTTTTTTTACAATTTTAGTAGTATTTTTTTCTAACGTCTTTGAAGGTAATAGAAATATTAATCCTTTTTTTCGTAAAAATTAATGAGTTTGATATTTATTGCCGAAAATTATAAATATTATGCTAATTTCCTTGTATATTTATAATTAAACAAAAAAGGGCGTCAAAGTCAAGCAGGATTATACAGGGCGGAATTAATAAAAAATTCGAAAAAAATTCAAATTTGTGTGAATTTAAATTTGACAAAAAATTAATCTGTATGGTAGAATACATAAACGGAGGAGCTTGCGTAAGTGTATTACTCTAAAAAACCGAAAAAAAATAAGTTTCTATCATTTATTGATGATAAAACTAAACCTTTAAGAAGGAAATTCAGTATTTTTCTTCAAAAGGTTAAAACAAAAGGTCGTGAGCGCTTAACTATAATGTTTATTCCACATTCGGAAAAGCGTATTTTCAACTTTCATGTATCAAATTTCACCTTATTCTTCGTTTTAATTGCACTATCTCTTGTAATAACTATTGCGGTTTTCTCAATTGAAAAACAAGAAACAACGTATAAAAGACAGGTTGCTTATCAAAGCGCCAATTATCAAATAAAAATACAATTAAATAAATTCGTTGAAATAACAAATGAGCTTGTTTCAAGGACAAAAAACGTAAAAACAACATTAAACCAGCTTTTTAAATTAACAGGCTTATCATCTGAAAGCTTTTTTGTAGATATGAACGCAAAAGGCGGACCTATAGTGCCTTTAAAAAATAAAAAAGCTGATGACATAACTGAAATAAATTTATTAAAAAAAGTCCATTCAGATACACTTAACATCAGTAAAAGAATAAACAGATTATCTAATCACATGAAACGTTTTAAACGGATTGCAAATAATTACCCTTCAGTCTGGCCGCTAATAGGCGGAGGCGCATTGATAAAACGTTTTGGAGAAAAAACAGGAAGTTTAATCAAAACGCCTTCCTCTGGTATAATTATTAGAGCATTTCCGGGCACACCTGTAAGGTCAACTGCGAATGGCACTGTTACAAAAATTGGATATTCCAAGCTCTATGGTTTATATTGCGTAATAAAACATGGTTATGGTTTTTCAAGCAGATATGGATACTTACAGAATATTGACGTTAAAGTTGGCCAAACTATAAAAAAAGGTATTAAAATCGGTGAAGTAGGCACAACGGGTTCAGCTCTTGGATACGGATTATTATATGAAATAAAAATCGGCACAAGGCTTGTTGACCCTGCTGATTTTATCAGTCTTGATAATTATTGGTAATTTACATTTAATAGGTTAATTATGGTAGTAAACAGTTTAATTGGAGAAAATACAGCACTCCGCGGTGAATTCGATTTACAGGGCGTTCTCAGAATTGACGGAACATTCCATGGTAAAGTTGAAGGAAACGGCAAAGTTTTAATTGGTGAAGGCGGTACTGCAAACAGCGATATTACTGCAAGAATTGTAGTTATCGGTGGAACAGTTAAAGGAGATATTGTTGCTTCTGAAATGATTACTATCCTTTCCACCGGAAAACTCATTGGAAATATTTCAACTCCAAGATTGTTAGCTGAAGAAGGCATGATTTTCGACGGGAAATGTGTAATCACGGAGAAAAAGAAAGTTAATTTCAAATCAAATGCACAGAATAAAAAAGAACTTCGTGAAGCAAAAAGCGCTCTAAAGCTTAAACCCATTGATAAAGAATTAGTTAAACAATGAAAATACAATCTTCAAAAAGTAAAAAATTCAATTTACCTTATAAAGGTAAAAGCAGTATTCTTTCAATTGGAGATAATTCTTCAAAAAAAATTGATTTTTCTACTTTAGTAAAAGAAAACTATATTTCAAATGAAATAGATATTTTCAATAAAGAACTGGATAAAACTATTCAGGAACTTGATGCATATGCTGAAAAAATCTCAAACAATCCGTTAAACGAAGAATTATTAAAAAAATATAAATACAGATTGCAAAGATTTTTAACAAAAGCCGCAGGTATGTATCAGCAGATATTTGAAACTAATACTTACCGGAGAAACCGGTTCAGAAAAACTAAAACAGAAACAATTACTGTTATACAAACCATTGACACCGAATTAGAAAAACTTACCATGGAAATTCTTAAAAGAGAAAAATCAAGAATCAATTTACTTGAAAAATTTCACATCCTTAAAGGTTTGATTCTGGATTTAAAAATTGGAAAATAAAATACGGTGTAATTAATTATGGACAAATACGTTTTTATTAGAATGGATTGGAATAACTATGTTGAGTTATACAAATATTCAGATATGTCTTTGAAAAGAGGCGCCACATATGTTATCGAAACCAAACATGGACAGGATTTCGGGAAAGCTGTTATCTCTCCCTTACCCGCAGACATTACAAACATTAACAAAGAAAATGTAAATAAAATTGTTAAAGAAGCTGATTTTGAAGATTTAAAGGTCAAGGACAGCCTTAGAAAACGTGAGACAAAAAGTTATAAAATCGCACTCGAAAAAATTAAAAAACATGACCTCCCCATGAAATTAATTAATGTTTATCATTTCTATGACGGCGGAAAAGTATTGTTTAATTTCTATGCAGACGGACGCGTTGACTTTAGAAATCTTGTAAAGGATTTGGCTAGTGTATTTAAAACGAGAATAGAACTGCATCAGGTCGGAGTAAGGGATGAAGCTCAATTAACCGGCGGTTTCGGCGTTTGTGGAATACAATATTGCTGCCAGATGCTAAAAACCAACAAAGAACCCATTTCAATTAAAATGGCAAAAGAACAAAACCTTCCGTTAAATGCTATGAAAATTTCAGGTGCATGCGGTAGATTAATGTGCTGCCTTGATTTTGAATTCTCTGATTACAAAGAAAAACATAAGAATGAAATGCTTGAAAGCGGAACCATAGTAATGTATGGAAAAAAACCTTTTGTTATTAAACAGATTAACAAAGAGAAGAAGGAAGTCATTTTATCCGGCGAAAGCGATGAATATCAAATTGTATCTATCGCCCAAATACGAAAAGAAGAAGAAAGTTTTTTTGTTGAGCTAAATAAGTAATGTTTTTAGTTTAATTTGAAATTTTATACACTTTTTGTTCTGCAGAAGAGATTAATAGTTTTTCTTTAAGGCCTAATATTTCCTGTTCAAGGTCCCTTATTTTCTTATCACGCCTTTTTAATTTCCGTTCAAGGCTGTTTACTTTTTTATCTCTTTTTTCTATCTCAGTATTTAATAAAGAAATAATATCTTCTTTGGTTTTATATTTTTTCTCAGGGGCTTGCTCACCGTATCTAATTTTTTTTACAATTTGTACCGCACGGTTAATTCCCTTAATTTTATTTAACTTTTCAAAAACCTGAACCCTGACTTTATTATCCAATTCATTTATCAAACGCATTAACTGAGAAGCTGCCTGAATAAACCTTATAGAAATGCCGAGTTTAGCTTTTATTTCATCCCGCGATAATTTTAATGTCTCACTCATATAAAATATTGCGCGGGCTTTTTCCAGAATGCTTAAATCTCTTTGTAAAAGATTGTCGGTAATCAGTATATCAAGGTCTTGCCCCTGCCTTTTAGGATAAATAATTTTACAAGGAGCTTGTTTTATACCTTCTTCCTTAAGAACATGGAGCCGGTTATGGCCGGAGACAACGTAATAAGCAGTTGATCCTTTGTTTTTAAATGCCATTACGGTAATAGGATTTATTAATCCGTTTTGCTGTATACTAATTTTTAAAGCCTCCCGCTTTTCCGAAGGTATCTCATCAAATATCTCCTGATTAAGCGGATGCTCATGGATTTTGTTAACGTCTAATAGCTGAATAGTATTTGTATTTTCTCTCATTTGTTATTTAATCGGCTTTTTTTGTGTTTTTTTTAAACATAAATTAATATAGATTATATTTATTTTCTGATTTTAGACTAAATATTTATCCCTAAATTAAAGATAGATTAAGATTGTAATTAGGACAAATTTTTATCATTTTATTTATTAAAGTACAAAATTATTATAAAAATATCCTGCACAATTGTTTAATAACACTCACAGCTATGAATAAAGATTTCTAATACTTTAAACAATCAATAATTAAATAAATTAAACTCCGCCGTCATGAACTGCTAGAACATAATATCTACGTGTTTTATAATCAAAAAATACAGTACCTTTATACATAATAAGGCCCCACACTTTGTGTTGATTAGCAGCGTATTCGCTTGAAGTCCAATATCCCACAGTGGTTTGAATATTTAAAAAGCCTTGATTTTGCAGGTATCTGGATTTTGGATAATATCCATGCCTAACGAGTTTCTTTAGCTCTGAGATTGTCGGAAGCCTCCAATGATTACGCGTTGCCAGACGCAGTTTTTTGCAATATTTCACGGCTGTTTTCCAAGTTACTCTACCTAAAGGATTACCGTTTTGGCTCCATATTAAACTCGTTCTCGAGTCAGTAATAGTCCCATTTTGATTGTTATAAAACCGCCTCCGGGAAACATATCTCCTGCGGTTTCTAATTCTCGAATTAAGTTCAGTTGTATTGAGCTTACGTTCAGGGCTGAAATTTCCTGAAACTATTTTAGTAAAAACAGCACTCATCAACATTGTCATTAAAACTAATAAAATTTTTTTCATAACTCACTCCCCGTTTTTTTTTCGCTGATATTTTAAGTAGCTTCTTCATCAATTATATCTTGTTGATTAAAAGATAAATCAAGTCCGCAATGCGGGCAACTCTTTATTCTTTTATTTATCAAACCTTCACATGAAGGACACGTAATCTTAATACGTTTTTTAGGATACAACAGTTTCAAACATACGGGTAACATTATCATTGCTGCCATCAAGCACGTGAAGACTCCTATTGTCATTACCATACCAAGAGAAAATACACCTTTATGCCTTGCAATCAACAACGCTCCAAAACCTGACATAGTAGTAAGAGCAGTTAATATGACTCCTGTTCCAGTGCTTTTTTCAGCTACCTGATAATCTCCTCTTTCCTTAAACCGGTGAATCATCTGTACGCCGTTTTCGATACCTATACCAATTAAAATTGGGACAGCGAAAAAATTCGCGAAGTTGAAATTCAACCTAAAAAATCCCATTATTATAACTAACCAGAGTAGTCCAAATATAACAGGAATAAGGGCAAATAAAGTATCTATAAAATTTCTAAAGTCTATAAAAATTATTATAAAAACTATAATGAATGCGAACAATGCCGCTCTTTTGAAACCTACAAGCATAACCTGACGGTTTTCAGCATTTAATACGGCAAGGCCGGTAACGTTTTTATCAACAGTTCTGAGTTGAGAAACAAACTCTTCCATTTTCTTACCTTCCCACAAGTCATATGGAGAATACGCATAAATAACGTAATTCTTTTTATGGGACAGAAAACGGTCTTTTAAATCAGAAGGCAATGTTTCTTCAATATTCTTTTCCGTTATTTTGTTGGGATTAAGGCCTTTAATAAACATAGCCATTTGCTTGCTAAAACCTTTGAAAAAATCTTTCTGTAAATTAACCAATATCTGTTTAGCCTGTTTAGGATTCTTTGAATTAACCAGATATTTAAATTTTTTCAATAATGATACTAATTGGATAAGCTGTGCCCGCATTTTAGGTATTTTCTTCTTTCCGATTATGTTTAATAATTCCAATGACAAGGAAAAATATTTTATCATTTCATTAAGATTTCTTTTAAATTTTACAAGATTAATATTTGGATTCTTTTTAATAAAACGAATTTTGCCAATCCTTTTTCTAACTGAACGCAAAATTGCAACTTTTTTGTCCTGATTTACAGGCACAACTCTTAAAATCGAATGCACTTCGCCAACCATAGGAAGCTTTTTAATTTGCTTTACATATTTCTTAACTTTTTTAATATTATCAACAATAAATGCTCCAAACCATGAAGAAAAATTAGAGTTATCCATTAGTTTATGTTCATACTTAACACTGTCAAGCCCCTCAGCCTGCAATGCTGATAGATTCAGATTTAAATCAACTCTGGATGCGAGAAAAATAAAACTAAAAGTAATAACTAAAATAGAAATAAATACTATTTTCGGATATTTTATAAAAAATTTAAAAAACGAAAACCTTAGAACAAATGCTTTAGATTTCTTATG
>CALGPD010000082.1 GCA_937960625.1 uncultured Spirochaetia bacterium
GTCTTCACTGTTTCCTGAGCGCATCCTAACCAGTCTCGTTAATATATACTCACGTAATTTTCTGTCCTGCGTTTTATGGTAATACTTTGTTATTAACCTTACCATCTGTAATTTATTTCTTTTTCTCGTTTGATTTTTCTTTTCTCTGGCTTTATTTATGTCCCTGATTTTTTTATTTTCTTTATCAAGCCTTCCCTGCTTTTTGTATAATTCATAGCGGTAATCTTCAAGTTTATCTTTATAAAAGAATAATTCTTTCAACGCGTTGAAAGCTTTGTCTGAATCCATGTCACCGAGAACGCGTACAATAGATTTTCTTAATTCATTGGACATATTCTTTTTATAGATGTTCTTTAACATGGGGATTGTATTATCTTTTTTCATTTTTTCAAGGCCAAGTACAATGTAATATTTTAAGAAATGATTTCCTTTCTCTTTTATCTGTTCTTTAATAAAACTTATAGCATTATTACCGCCGATTTTCACAAACGTAATTACCGCCGCTTTTTTAACTTTAGGACTGGATTCATGTTTTACCATATATTCAAGCTGGCGGAAATATTTGCTTCCGTTTTTTTTCATTGCTATAGATTTAAGAGCCTGAAGCCTGATTTTTTCGTTGTCATCTCTAAGCGCGGCTTTTAGATATTTATAAGCTTCTGGATGTTTAATCCTTCCGAAAGCATCTACAGCGCGTAATTTAATGAAAAACTGTTTTGACGCGAATGCTTTTTTAATGTATTTTACGGTATCTTTGCCGCCAATCATTCCTAATGCAGTAACAGTGTACATGCGGACATATTTATTGTAAGCAGGGTTGTCAAAAATTTTCGTTAAGACTTTAATGGATTTTTTATCTCCGATTTGCCCGATTGCAACGATTGCGGCTTCTTTTACGTTGTCTGAAGACTCCATGCTTGCAGCGAGTTTATGTATTTTAGGCAGAGCTTTTTTTATTTTTAATAAGCCTGAAGCTTTGAGAGCCGCGATTTTAACACCGGAGTTGTCAGAATCAACGTATACTGAAATATCTTTGCTTGCCGGTTTGTATTTAAGCCTTCCTAAAGCATATAGAACGCTTTGTTTTAAATTATTATCATCTTCTTTTAGCAGCGAGGCAATGTCTTTAGCAGCTGTTTTATACTTTAATTTTACGATTGTTTGTACAGCAGATTTTCTAACTTTAGGTGATACATCGTTTTTTAATATATATTTAAGCAACGGGAAAGTTTTCGGGTTGTTGTATCTTTCAATTGCCTGAATAATTCTTATTCTTTGTGAAGTGACACCGAACTCAAGAGCATCTTTCCATTTTTTAAGCATTTTTTTTGTAACTTTAATTACTTTTCGTTTGTTATACATTTCATCGGCTTTTGAATAAGCATTACTTGTATAAATGTTAAGTGAGAAGAATATTAACGTAATAATGACTGTTTTTTTTATCATAATTTTATCCTGTAAAAAAAGAAGAAAAAAGATTGTAAAAAAGACTTTTCTCTTATATGATAATCGTAAAATAAAGCTTAGTACATTAAAGATTTTATCTATATTAATACGATAAATTTAAATAAGCTTTCTTATATATATTATAACACAGGAATGGCCATGAATTCAGATTTTTTTATTTATAAACTCTCTCCCTTATTAAACGAACTTGGGTTTCAAATCAGCGAGGTAAGAGAAAATCAAACTGCAACAGCGTATCTAAACGTCGGAGCCGTACAAGTACCTTTTTTCATTAAGTTTTCAGAGGACGCTGTAGGAGTTACCGGGTCAGATGTAAAAGTATTTTTCGCTGAATTAAACGTTGAATCTGCTAAGATAAAAGGGTTGAAAGGGCTTTACATTGTTTCTCATTTTTATACAGATGACGCTTATAATTCCGCAGAGGAATTGGGTATTGCATTATCTACTTATGAAGAACTGTTAAACAGTACTGTTAATTTTACAGATTATTTAAAAAGCGTAATATCTGACCATGAATACTCAAAACAGAATAATTTATATGTTTATCAAAACGTAAGAAATCTTAAAGGCGAGTTTATTCCTGTTGAAACTGAATTTGAAAAATGGATTGAAGACAGCGCAAAAAATATATTTTTTGTTTTAGGTGAAAGCGGGTTAGGTAAAACAACGTTTTCCCGCCAGTTTTCATATTCTCTGGCAAGTATTTATTTGGGGGAGCCAACGGGTATTCCAGCACCAATATATATCCAGCTTAAACATTATAAGAAATCAATGAGTATCGCAAACTTGATTATATATCACCTTTTTAATGTTCATAATCTCCAGCTACGGTCTTTTAATGTTTTCTCCCGTTTGCTGAATGAAGGCAGGATTTTATTAATCTTAGACGGGCTGGATGAGTATATTAATGACCCAACGAGTTATGAGGCTGAATTATTCCTGCAGGAATTATTCTCTATAGCAGGCGGAAAAGCAAAAATCGTTATAACATCGCAGCCTGATTATATTTTATATAACCCGGAAGATGCATCGGAAAAAAATATTCAGGCTTCAAAGATATTTGAACGGTTTATGAATAAAACGAATTATTCAATCATGTATCTTCGTCCGTTTAATACCGACCAGATAAAAACCTATATTAAATCAAAATCCGGTATTGAAAATAAAACTTTTCTTAAATC
>CALGPD010000083.1 GCA_937960625.1 uncultured Spirochaetia bacterium
TATCTATACCTTCCGCAATTTTTTCAATTCTGTTTTGAAGTTCATTTTCATTCTTAAACTTAATGTTTAATTCCATATCAGCGGTCTCAAACACGTTGTCGTATTTGAGAGCAATTCCTGATGAAAAAGCCAGTTCGTTAACGATGTTTTTAAATTTATCAGCAAACCTGCTTAGTTCAGGATAGCGGATTAATTTTATTTTGCCAATAAGATTTTGTTTTGTTGATCTATCAGAGATTTCATCAATAATTAAGGAAAAACTTTTTTTATCCCGTTTGCTTATTTCCTGAAGCATTTCAGATATATTGCTTATTTCAGAAGCAGTAAAATTAAATTCGACAGCTAAATCAGTAAAGAATTCAATATTATGCTTATCAATAAATGTTAATTCAAATGCTTTCTGGAAATTAATCCGTTTTTCATGAATCATATTTAATAGTTTGAATGGTAATCCTGAAACTTGATTATATGCTTCAACGCGCTTAGCGGAATTTTGTTCTTTTATCTCTGTCATAACTTTATCAATAATGGTCAGTATATCTATATCTGCGTGAATTAAGTTATTTACTGCAATTGCTTTTTCAGCAACGCTTAAATTTTCTGAGTATGATATTGCATATAAGATTAAATCAAGCTTATTTTCTGATGTTATCACAGTGCAATAGAATTTATCCCTTTCAGGAATTAAACCTGAAATATAGTAATAATTACTATTAATTTTTGCAATTACAGGAGGCATGGAATAATCAGAGTTTATATTGTTTTGCTTTGTGAATACATTAATCCGATAATTGTTATCAAATATGATTTCATTTTTATTTAACATCTCGAAAGAAAGTTTTGCCATGGTTTTTCCTAAAAAAATAAATACCATTTGAATTTAGCTTAGTATTTGCTAAAATTCAATCATGGAAAATTTTACGGAGTTTATAACCGCGGATAACAGTGTAACGTATTATAACGCAGAATATGATGAACTTTATCATAGCCATTTCGGCGCCTATACCGAAGCGATGTATAAATTTGTCAAGCCTGCAAGTTCGCTGGTTTCAAACCTGCCAGAGAGAATTCGAATTTTAGATTTACCTTTTGGCCTTGGTTATAATTCATTGTGCGCGCTTGAAGAATTTGGGAATGTTGAAATTATTGCAATTGAGAAGGACCCCAAAGCGTGTTTTTTATTACTGGAAAACAATCCCGGTTTAAATATCACCTGGGCTGAGGTTTTAAAGAGTTTAAAAAAAAATCTTGAGTATAAAAACAAAAACGCTGAGATTAGGCTTTATATTGATGATGCAAGAAATTTTATTAGAGATTTAGACATGCAGTTTGATTTTGTTTTTTTAGATCCCTTTTCCCCTAAAAATAATCCTGAACTATGGACTTTTGATTTTTTCCGTAAGCTTTATTCTATTCTATCGGATAAGGGCGTAATTTTTACATATTCATCCGCTTTATCTGTCCGCTCTGCTTTTATCCGGGCAGGTTTTCACATCAGAAGAACTGAACCAGTTGGGCGTAAAAGGGGAGGAACCTGCGCTTTCAAAAAGCCTTGTAATAATTTTTTAAATATTGAAAAAAGGGATAATTATCTACTTAAATATTCTACAGGCAAAATTCCTTATAGGGATAAAAAATTATTGCTTACAAAAGCTGAAATATTAAATTACCATGAAAAAATTAAAGAATTATCAGTAAATAAAGGAATTTTAAAAACTGTAAAAAAATCCATTAAAGATTATAAAAATATAAGCGGTGGTAATTAAAAACCACCGCTTACTAAGCGGGACTAAGGTAACTCGGTTAAGTTATCTTTTAGATGCGTCCGTTATTAGAATCGACTTCTAAGAAAATAATTTTAGTTTTTTATTTAAAAACGGATTAAAAAGTTATTCTTTGTGTTGTACAAATTAGAAAATATTTTTTTTCATGAAAACTCCTCAAACAATGAAAAATCCCGGCCGGCGTCAAACCCGGCCTTTTTTATTAAAAAAATTTAAAAGCATGGAACATTAATTGCTATAAAGTGTTGTTAGGATTAGTAAAGCATTTGGTAATAAGTGTTGATTATTTTCGAGTGCTTTCCTCCTAATAATAAATTGAGTAAGATACAATACCGGAAGGCCGTTGGTTTTCCGGTATTTTTTTTGTTTTTTAAAAAAAGAGAAAATTTCGACAATAATTTTAACGTTTTAGTTGATTATAATTTCGTTAAAATATGAAAGAGAAAATTATCACTTACAAAGAATTGTGTATTATTGAGAACGTAAAATCTATTCAAAAAGGAATGAATTTTCGGCTTAATGACCGCTATTCAGTAATCTTGATGTCCAGAAAAAAGAATGCTATATATTTCGACGGTATTGAAAATGATAGAATTATAAAATATCAGGGCCATAATATTCCGGGCCATACGAAAGGTTTAAACCCAGAATATACAAATCAGCCTTATTATACAAAAAAAAATAAGCTTACCGAAAACGGAAAATTCGCTTTGGCTGCTTATTTATACAAAACAGGTAAAAGTGACAGCGAGTATGTAAAAGTATATGAGAAAATATTCCATGGTGTATGGATTGACAGAGGATTGTTTTTACTCGTTGACTATGAATACGTATCAGATGGAAACAGAATGGTTTTTAATTTTTTTCTTGAACCTTTTAATGAGATGAAAACTCAAAGCCAGGAAAAATTTTCTTCACGCTATATTCCTTCATATGTTAAAAAAAATGTCTGGAAAAGAGATAGGGGCAGGTGTGTTATATGCGGCAGCACAGTTAATCTTCATTTTGACCATGAATTGCCTTATTCAAAAGGAGGAAGCAGTATAACAAGTGAGAATGTGAGGTTGTTATGCGCAACGTGTAATTTAAAGAAAAGAGATAAAATTGAATAATATTTATAAAAAATTAGAAATTTTTACTAATATTTTTTTTCGTTATTGACAAGACAAGTGCGAATGAATAAAATATTTTATTATTATGTTGGGAAATTAAGTATGGGTAAAATAATAATTGAAATTCCTGAAAATATTGATATGCATATTCAAACCAATTCTTTATCAAATGCAATAAATGAGTTGACTAATTATATAAATTGTACGGACCAAAACTTAAAAGAATATTCAAACTTGTGTAAAGTTTTTGATCAATTCCAAATCGAAATGACAGGGTTTAGAGCATACCCGATGAAAGAAAAAGTAAGATAACCGCATTATTAAACTATTGTTAAAAATTATCTATAAAGGAAACTTATGGGAACAATTATTATTGAAATCCCTGAGCAGATTGATTTAAAAATTCAGGCAAGCAACATCTCTCAGGCTGTTGATGAATTAAACAAATATGTTAACATTATGAATGACAACGGTTATCAGGATATTGTTGCAATAAATACTGTTTAGTTAATTTGTAAATCAATATGTTTTAAAATCAAATCTGATTCTAAAAAAGGCGCTAGATATTATACTTTTTTTCATACATTGAATGTTTATGAATCTTCTTCAATTGTATAATATTGTTTTCTCGGATTATATTTTTCAAAATGTATTTCATTTATTTTTGTGTAATCCAGGCAGAATACACATGATTTTTCAGTTTCACGTATTTGTTTTTTATAATTGTCCATTATTACCGTTGCATAAGGAAAAATAGCTTTCCGGACAATGAGTATACTTTTGGTTTTAATTTCCATTCTTTTTAATATTTCATTTTGAAATATAAGGAGTTGGTCAAACCTTTTTAAATTTACTTCCAGATTTTCATCTAATTGTTGTAATTCTTCAGGGTTTTCGTTTTCCTTTATTAACTCTTTAGACTTATTAATTTTCATTATTTCACTTTGAACTTTTACAAGTTGTTTTTGAATACGTTTATTCGTTCTAATCGCATCGTAATCAAAACCCACAATGATTGATGATTCGGCTCCACCACGGTGAGAACCGATTTTTGATACATCAACGACTTGTTTGGCCATCAGCCTACAACCTATTACCGCTGTATTTATATTTTTAATATTAAAGACAATATCCTTTGCGGAATATATTCTTGATAGAGTTGCTGTTTTCTTTATAAATATATCACCTCTTGTTTCTACCCTTGCTTGCTCTACGTAATTAATTGATAAATTTCCTCCTATAAAAATGCTGGCTTTATTTTTACCTGCCACACCTCCTTTTATAATTGCATCACCTTCACAAACAATTCTACATGCTCCTATATTGCCTCCAATTATTAAATCTCCTGAGCAAAAAATATTAAAACCGTCTAACACATTTCCATTTATCTTCACTGACCCTTTGAAATTTATACTGCCTGTGGAATAATCAACATCCCCGGGAATTAATAAAACCGGGATAATTTTTAATATGATTCCCTGCTTTCGAAGCTGTCCGTCTTTAGTAGCTACTAATTTTAATCCGTCTTCTGATTTTCTTACTCCGTCTCCTAGTTTAACGTTCGGCCATTTTCCGTCTTTCGCGTAAATAACTCTTCCGCAAACATTTACTCCGTCTTTTTTATTCTGGTTAGGCGGGATTATTTCTGCAATAATATCTCCGGGTTTAAATGAGAAAACTGATGTGGAGAGTCTATGGTCAACACTGCCGTCTTCCCGGTAATGTATTTTTCTATATTTGCCAAAATCTTCAGGAAATACAATACTGCCGTCTTCGCCGTTAACCGGTTTTCTGCCTTTGGCAACAATAGCGCCTTGAACAGTTCCTATATTTTTATTATTTATTCTTTTTATGCAGTTTTCCACTTCCCTCATATCGATAAATTTATCTTCAACTCCCATGTTTTTTAAATCTTTTAAAACATGTTCGATTTTTAGATCTGAGATTTTATTTTTACCCGTTATTGCGTCAAAAAATACAGAGGTTTTATCTGCTGTAAAAGTCAAGCTGTATTCTGCATCCACAACAGGGATTAAATCGATTGTTTTATGTATTTTATTAAAAACAACAATTCCTCTATGAATTGTAATATAAACAATGGAACCGTTTTCTTTTTCCAGTTCTTTAATTCCGCGTCCCCGGATTATTTTAACATCTTTGCTCCGGCTTTTAAATTCATCAACTTCTTCTCCGGTCACAAGTTTTTGTGCAAGAGTTTTAACAAGTGGTTCTTTTATCGCAACCAGAGTATTTTTAGGCAGAATTTCAGATCGGAATTCTACCGAACTTTGAATTTGTTTAAAACCGGGTTTAAGTTTAAATCTTGCATCATGGCCTTTTTCTTCTTCTCTGCCTTTTGCAACAAGAACGCGTTTACTATAGGCATTTTGTTCTAAATATTTACTTAGCTTCTCAAGGGTGTGCATGCTGACTCCGAAAATAACGCCCGCATTTTTTAAAATCTTTATAAAATCTCTTGGAAGGATTCTTTTTGGCTGAGAAATATTTATATCCAGATAAGCGGTCATTGCATCATCGGAAATATGAACCGTTACTTCCTTTGATTGTTCAATGCTTGTTACAATGTTTATTCTTTTAACATCAACAGGGCAATTATATATTTGGATATTTCTCTGTTCTGTTAATTTTATTATTTGTTTTATATAATCAACCTTTTCAGATGCATCTATTCCGTTGGCTTTTAGTCTTTTTATAATATTTTCTGCTTTTATATGCCTTCCAACACCTCTTGGAGGGGTTACAGTTAGGTAAATAATATCTTCTGCATCCTTATAAGAAAAAGACGCGCTTTCATCTTTAGTGCTTGATTGATATGCTTTTATAAATTTCTCTAATTCATTAATAGTCGCAGTTGCCATAATTATATATTACTTTGATGTTCCCTTGTAAAATTTATATATATATATATTTAAACAATTATTAATTCGGATTATATTAATTTCGGGTAAAAATTTCAAAATATTGCAAGTATATGGCATGGTATGGCTTGTTTTAATATATAAACTAGAAATTATATATTAAAAATATTACGAAAAGATTTTATTGTTTTATGGGAAAAGTATGAAAAAACAAAATGTAATTGCGTATTTAGTTAAAGACGGTGATAATCAAATAATTGTTATTCCTGAAGAAGGCGGAATTTTTGGTAAAGAAGGTTTCTGCGAATTAAATTCAGGTATCTTGGAGAATCTTGCATCACGTTCAAATAAAGGGTTTAGGCTAAGCCAGGAAAAAATTAAATCATTCAGGAAAAGGTCCGAGTATAGAAAAAAAATGACTGAATTATTTAATGACCTTGCAGACAACGTATTTGACGATACAGACGGTTTTCTACTTTAAAAAAAACATTTCTACATTAAATAAAAATTTGACTTTAGCAGACAATTAAATACTATAAAGATGTAATAATAAATTTTTTAAGGAGATTTTTATGGATTTTATAGATGGATTAAAAGAAAAAGTAAAACAAAAAGGTAATATGAAAATTGTTTACCCTGACGGAGAAGTTGATTCTTGTGTAAAAGCTGTTTCCATTCTTTGCGAAGAAGGTATAATTACACCGGTAATTCTCGGTAATGAGGACAAAATTAAATCGCTTGCTAAAGATTTAGGTGTAAATATTGACGGCGCAGAAGTTATTGACCCTGTAAAAGCTTTAAATGATGATTTTATTGATACTTATGTTGAATATCGTAAGCATAAAGGAATGGATAAAGATAAAGCAAAAGCAACTCTTGAAAAAGTACATTTCTACGGAGCAATGCTTGTTGAAAAGGACCATGTAGCAGGTATGGTTGGTGGATTAACTTCCGAAACTAAACCGTTTATCCCTGCATTTCAAATTGTAAAAACAAAACAAGGCATTAATCGTGCATCAAGCGCTTTTTTTATGATTAAAGATGAGCATGTTATGATTTATTCAGATTGTGCAATGAATATGAACCCTGATGTTCAGACTTTAGCTGAAATTGGAGCTTCATCAGGTGATACAGCTAAAGCATTCGGCCTTGAACCTATTATCGCATTTTTAAGTTTTTCAACAAACGGTACTGCTTCTGACCCTCTAGTAGATAAAGTCCATGATGCAACAGCTATTGCTAAAAAATTACGCCCTAATTATGCAATTGACGGTGAAATGCAGTTTGATGCGGCAATATTACCAAACGTTGCGAAAAAGAAATGGGCTGATTCTCCCGTTGCCGGTAAAGCAAACGTATTAATATTCCCTGATTTAAATGCGGGAAATATCGGATATAAAATTACAGAAAGATTAGGCGGCTATGCGGCAGTTGGGCCTATTTTTCAGGGGTTAAACAAACCTGTAAATGACTTAAGCCGTGGTTCCAAACCTGAAGATATTGCTCGTTCAGGATATTTAACCTGCGTACAATCAATGATTGATTAATTATTTATAAATATTTTAAAAGGCTGTTTTAAATAAACAGCCTTTTAAAATATCTCCACAATTAAAATTAAATTTGAAAATTACGATGTTATACTTAACTTTAATCTTAATAAAAAATTTTACTTTTTTTAGGATAGAAATTGCATCAAAATAAAATTAATGAATTTATCAAAGATATTGCCCCGGATTTAAAAAAACGTGGCCTTATAATTATTGATGAGCAGCCTATTCAGTATGCAAAAAAGATTAAAATTCAAAAGGAAGATGAAACCGGCGTTATTGTTGTTTATTGGTCAAAGAAAAAGGGTTATTCGTTTATTGCTGAAGGCAATTTTAATTTTAAATCTCTTGCTTTATCTGTTTTAAACCGCGAACAATTTATTCCGCAAAAGCAAGAAATTGAAATAGGCCATGTTTATACCGGCATGGATGAATCCGGAAAAGGCGATTATTTTGGGCCGCTTGTTTTATGCGGGTTTTCCGTCAACCGTGAAATTTCTGAAGAACTTGAAAATGCTGGTGTTCGTGACTGTAAGAAATTGTCCGATACCAAGGTAAAGGAAATCTATTATATATTAAAATCCGATTTTAAAAATTATTTTAAATATAAAGTATTATTGCCTGAGCATTATAATGAAAAAATCAATGATTTTAATTCGTGTGGCATGAAGTTAAATCATTTATTAGGGAATTTATATTCAGAATTAATTTTAAATTTTGATGATATTTCAAAAACGTATTTAATTGACCGTTTTGGAGATGAGAAATACGTTTTGGAGTTTCTCCCATCTAATAATTATAAATTAATACTAAAAGAAAAAGCAGAATCTTATACCGGAGTTGCCGCCGCGTCAATTGTTGCACGAGCGGTTTTTTTAGAGCACATGGAGTTTTTATCAAATAAATGCGGCCTTGAGCTGCCGCTAGGGGCTAATTCAAAAGTTGATAATACTGCAAGGCAGTTATATAAAAAATTGGGTGAAAACGGTTTAAAAAAATATGTTAAATGGCATTTTAAAAACACAAAAAAGATAAAAGAGGTTAAATAGTGAAATATTACAATCAGATAATTCTATTATTATTAATTTTAACTTTATCATTTTGCAGTAAAAAAAATAATCCGGAATTAATAAAAGCAGCTAAGCAAAATAAAATCAATATTGTTAAAATGGTTTTGCAAAACCGTGGAAATGTAAACAGTATTGATAAGGGACGAAATACTGCGCTTTTATGGGCAAGTGCTAAAGGATATTTAGAATTGTGTAAGTATTTGATAAAAAATTCTGCTTCCGTAGATCTTGAAAATGAAGTTAAATCAACTCCGTTAATACTCGCTGCGACTAACGGACATTTTGAAATACTGAAACTGTTAATTAAAAACGGCGCTGACGTTAATCATAAAGATACACATAAAATGACACCGTTAATGTGGGCAAGTTGGAATAATCATTATAAATGTGCAGAATTCTTAGTCAAGAAAGGCGCTGATGTTGAGGCAAAGAATATTGAAAAAATTACTGCATTATTTATGTCAGCATCAAAAGGGCACTTAAAAATTGTGGATTTACTTATCAGAAATAAAGCTGACGTAAAAGTTAAAAATGAAACAGGTTTTACAGCTTTAATGTATGCTTGCAGTAACGGCCATTTAGAAGTGGCCAAAAAACTAATTGAAGCCGGCTCTATTGTTAATAGTAAAGCTAAAAACGGGCTTACACCTTTAATGCTGGCTTCCTCTAAAGGCTATCCTGAAATTGTTAGGTTTTTAATTTTTTCCGGAGCAAATATTAATTCCAGAGATGATTCGGGTAATAATGCTTTAGATATTGCAGATATGAAAGGGTATGCAAATATTAAAAAAATCCTTGTAAAAGCCGGCGCTAAAAAGAAAAAGGATAATGAGAATATTGTTAATTAGAACTTTATTTATTTTTTGTTTTACGCGTTGTTAGTATATATTCACCGAGGTAATATTTAAAATATTTTTCCTTTGATAAATCCATTTCATGAACTTTATCTTTCACTTTTATTCTTACAACAGGCCTGTGAGGGGTTGATGTATATTTGACAACAACAGCTTCAGTGATTTTTTTATTAGTTTCAGTATCACGTAGAGGTAAAACTTCGTTTATTGTATAACATTGAATGGATTCAAGAAATAAATCAACGAGATGACGGTCATATTTTATCTCCCGGTGTTCATGGCCGGCGAAAGTATATAACCCTTTTTCGTCAACCTGTCCGGTTTCAGGATTGTAGTGATAATCTGAATTTTCCAGTAAATATTCAACTGTGTCGTATCTTGAAACCGGAAGCCTCCATGGCCTTCGGTTTATCATTGCGTCATAAGTATCTATTATAGATAAAAGGTTAGTTAATTCATGCAACGCAGTATTATACCTATGTACTTTCTTTTTAGTTTTCATGCCGCTAATATCGGACATAACAATTTCATAATCACTGCCTTTTCTTTTTGGGTAACCTTCTCCATTTAGATAGCAATGATGTGTCCTTATCATATTTGTAATTATTGACATTGAGTCAATTCCAAGATTTTGAATGATGTGCGCGCCAACATTAACGTGTTTCTTTAATAATGAATACTCATAATCATTTACAATAGTAAACCCCTTGTTTAGAATCTGTCCGTCTTCTGAAATTAATGATTTAATTTCTTTTTGCATGATTTTACTTAAGACAACGTGATTGAATCCAAAGTCAAAAATAAAACTTCCAAGGCTTGCGTTATTCACAATTGATTGATCATATGTTACTCTGTATTCTTTTTTATATTTTTGTCCGGCTGTGTACCTTGCCGTACTGGATTGCGAACCAGTTTCAAGTCGGTATTTTTGAAGATTACTTAACGTGATTGTGAATAAAATTCCCACTGTAACAGAATGCATGAGTAAGTAGTTAGATATTTGAGTTTTTTTATTCACATCTTCTTTATCCCCGATGTGTAAATTTCCCAACGTCCGATTATCTTTGAGATTAATGCTTTGTATTTTAAGTTTGAAAATTTTATCAATTAAGATTTTAATTGAATCAAGTTTTGAGCCTGAAGAGCTAAAAATATTTTCAGCAAGCCTCGTGGCTCCGTCTTTTTGCAAAGGGTCAATTCGTAATCTGAGCAAGTCATCACCCTCTAATAAACCGATTTTACTTCCTTTCTTTTTTGAGCCTGCATCCTTTTCATCAATTAATACAAAAATTTCTGACAATTTATCTAAAATTTCTTCCCGGTATTGCATTAAAACAGCGTATTTATTTTCTTCTTCCGTGTAATCTACAACGGGTATATCGGAGACCCAAACAGTTTCATATCCTTGCTGAATGATATTCTGAATTACTTTTTCGTCAATTTCTTTTCCGCGTTTATATCCGGCAATATCTTCAACGAGCCATACATTGATGCCCGGAGATTTTAAATATTGCAGTATTTTCTTTTCATCAGGTTGTTTTCTTAATTCAGCAGCTTTTTTTTTATATTCTTCTATTTTTTGGTGTATTATATGACTTTTTTGTTTAGTTTGTTGATACAATCTTTGCAGCAGTCGAATTGATAACTTGCGTACCATTTTAAATCCTCATGATAATTCAAAACTATTTTTTATAGTTTAGATAAAATTATACAAAAAATCTAGAAAAGTAAATATTTGTATTCTTAAGAAATTATTACAATTAAATAAAAATTAACTGCCTGATGTTATAAGTTTGGATTTAATTCTTATAGCTTTTCTAAGCATCCATCCTCGTATTCCGCCTCTTATTGCTCTGTCAATAAATGAAATGCCTGATTTTCTGTTAAATTCTGCTGTCGCGCTGAACATACTCAATAATACACTGAATTTTCTGTTCAGAATTAGTTTGTAAGATTGTCTTTTAAAATATTCATTAAAAGAATCCATTTGCTTTGAATTTAATGCATCTTTATGAATTGCAAGAGTTTTACATGCAAGAGCAATATTCCTGTATGAATATCCTTCGAGAATAACAGCTTTTAACCCTAGCCGTATAAACTTCTTTTGCTCCTGGTTTTTTTCTATGCCTTTAAACCTATATAATGCTAGAATAGCAAGATATCTAAGGTTGCATTCTGAAAGTGCAGAAATTCTTTCTCTGCTTGCTCCGGGAATTCCTGCCGGAGAAAAACGGGTGTTTAAACCTTCAGCGCTTAATTCTGCAAGAACTTTAAAACTTTTAGGATTTTTCCGTTTCATTATCTTGATGATTGCGTTTCTGCGTACATTAAAAGTCACGGAAATGTGTTTTTTTCTTGTTTCCTGAATCATATTGTTTTGTGTTCTTACCGTATATTTTAATACCTTAAATCCTCTAGCCCAATTATGCAAAGTCTGCAAAGGTATTTTTCTTCTTAAAGTAGTTGATGATAAAATTGATGTTAAAATCAAGGTGAATGTGATTATAAATATTGATTTCTTCATTATTCGTATACTCCTTTAACGAATTTCATTGTATAAAAAAAATAATAAATTTAAACAAAAAAAAATATATATTTTTATTATTATTGAGAAGAATTAATCCTGAGTTATTTTATAAAATTTTAATTTATTATGCATGAGATTATTTTTATAATTTAATAGTTAAATTATATTAACAAATATTGGAAAAGAGTAAAAACATGAAAAAACAAGAATTTTCAGAATACCGTCATGAACTTGACCCTGTTGAAGATGCGATTCAAGAATTAAAGAAAGGTAATATGGTTATTTTAATCGACCGTGAAGATAGAGAGAATGAAGGTGATCTCGTTATTGCGGCACAATTTGCAACTACAGATAAATTGAATTTTATGATAAAAGCCGGTGGCTTGATTTGTGCACCATTGTCAGAAGAAATATGTAATAAATTAGACTTGAAGCAGATGGTGGTTCATAATACCGAAAGCCATAATACAGCATTTACAGTAAGTGTTGATTTAATAGATGGCAATACAACTGGTATATCAGCTGCGGATAGAGCCAGAACAATACTGGCTCTTGCCGATGAAAACGCAAAGCCAAATGATTTTGCCCGCCCCGGGCATATATTCCCCCTAAAAGCTAAGAGAGGTGGGACATTGGTGAGGGTAGGACAAACAGAAGGTTCAATTGACCTTTGCCGGGCAGCAGGTTTAAAACAGGCTGCAGCTATTGTTGAAATAATGAATGAAGACGGTACAATGGCTAGAATGCCCGACCTTGTCAAATTTAAGAAGAAGCATAATTTAAAACTTATTTCAGTAGGCCAGCTTATTGAATTTAGGCGAAAAACAGAAAAACTCGTTAGAAGGGTTAGCGAAGCCAGGCTGCCCACTGACCACGGCGTTTTTAAAATAATTGTATATGAAAATGATATTGATGACAGTTTACACGTTGCTTTGGTTAAGGGCGATATCGCGGGTAAAAAAAATGTTATGGTCCGTGTTCATTCTGAATGTTTAACCGGTGATATTTTTTCATCGCGTAAATGCGACTGCGGAAATCAACTTTCCAAAAGTATGCAAATGCTTGAAGCGGAAGGTTGTGGTGTATTATTATACATGCGTCAGGAAGGACGGGGTATCGGCCTTGTAAATAAAATTAAAGCTTATCACTTACAGGATACTGAAGGCCTTGATACTGTTGAAGCTAACGAGGCATTAGGTTTTGAAGATGATTTACGCGATTATGGTATTGGCGCGCAAATCTTAAAAGACTTGGGCTTGACCACTTTAAGGCTTTTAACCAATAATCCACGAAAAATTGTCGGTCTTGAAGGATATGACTTAACCGTTATGGAAAGAGTACCGATAATCATACCACCGAGAGAAGAGAGTGCAAATTATCTTAGAACTAAAAAGGAAAAACTCGGTCACTTACTTGATTAAAATTTGGTTATTAGAGGTATGCAGTGGAGAATCTTAATTCGTTGGTTGAGGATTTTGTTGATTTTATTCGTTTTGAAAAAGGCCTGGCAAAGAATACCGTTGAAAGTTATGAAAGGGATGTCAGGTTTTTTTGCGATTACCTTGACAAACAGGGATTAGGAGTTGGAGATGTTAGAACCGATGATATATCTCTTTATTTAGGACAAAGGTCTGATGAAATTTCAAAAAGGAGTATGGCAAGAAATTTAGTTACAATAAAACAGTTTTTTCTTTTTCTGACTTCGGAAAAAATAATAGACCATTCTCCAGCCGAAAGCATCGATCCCCCCAGAATAGAAAAGAAACTTCCAACCTACTTAACAGTGGAAGAAGTTTCCCGGTTTTTGAATACTTTTGACGAAGAAACTCCTATGAATTTAAGAGATAAAACCATCGTAGAATTAATGTATTCCTGCGGACTGAGGATAACTGAAGTAATAACATTAAGCACATCGCAGATAAACCACCGGGAAGGGTACATAGCCGTTTTCGGCAAAGGTTCAAAAGAACGAATTGTGCCGATAGGAAGTGTAGCATTAAATTTATTAAAAAAATATTTAAAAGGCGGAAGGCCGTTTATAGCAAAAACCGCAGAACACAATGAAGTGTTTTTAAACCGCCACGGCAACCCAATAAGCCGTGTCGGCCTTTGGAAAATAATTAAAAAGTATGCATTAAAAAGCGGCATAAAGAAAAACTTAAACCCGCATGCTTTGCGCCATTCATTTGCAACACATCTAATCCAAAACGGTGCAGACTTGCGCAGCGTTCAGGAAATGTTAGGGCATTCTGATATATCTACAACGCAAATATATACTCATCTTGACAATACTCATTTGAAAAATACGCATAATAAAAACCATCCTTTAAATAGAATTTAGGAATTTGTGTCAAATTCAACACGAATTCCTGTGTTTTTTTTGCAACACTGTTTATTAAATTCACACATAAATAAGGTTGTTGAAATTTTAAATGTTTATATAATAGTCATTTATGGCAAGGGAATTTTTTCTTAAAAGTGGCATAGAATTTGATAATAATATATATAATACACACTATTTGAGAAGAAGGTGAAAAATATGTGTTATTGGAAGAAATTTTTACCACATAGCAAAAGGCTTCAACATATGAAGAATAATCCATGTCTTTCCTGTAAAGGAAAAGATGAAGGAAAACCCTGCTATGTTAACTCTACAGATATTTCAAAAGTCCGGAAATAGTTTTAAAAATCATAAATTATTATAGCTATCCTCAAACCAACCAACGAGGATAGCTATTTTCATCCCCGGAGTGTTATAGTAAAACATTAACGCAATATGAAAATTTTTAAACTATTTTTTTATTGATATTCCCTGCGAGTTTTGATATTGATTATGTTATAAAAGTAGTATAATCTATATCAAAGAAATCTATCTTAGCTTTCAATTACTTCCTATGAATTTCAGCTTGATTTTATATCAATTAATAATTTTTACTTGAAAAGTCATTAGGCCTTGTAATACTTTTAAATAGAGCTTTATATGGGAGTGCTTATGAAAAAATATTTCGTTTTAATAATATTACTATTTTGTGCGGGCAATGTATTTTCAAAATCAAGAATTTTCAGCCGCTTTGATAATAGACTAACGTATTCAATGCGAAATGTTAACTTAAAAAGGTTTAAGTCCATTGTTTCAAAGTATTATTACATAAACGCAAAAGATAGATACGGAAGTACTCTATTACACAAATGCGTAATAGAGAATCTTCCCACTTTCGTTCTTTTTTTACTTAAGAATGGAGCAAAAGTTAACCTTAAAAATAATAACGAAAACACACCTTTGCACTTTGCTGCAAAATATGCAAATGTTAAAATTACGAATATGCTTATAAAACGTGGTGCTAAAATTAATGTTAAAAATAAATTTGGATATACTCCTTTACTTAATGCTGCCGTAGCTGGGAACTATTGGGCTTTTAAAGTATTATTAGCAAAAGGTGCTAATATAAATGTTGGTACAAAATATTGTTCTTCACTAATTATTGGAGCCCTTCATTCCGGTAATGTCCGTATACTTAAGCTGCTCTATAGAAAAAAAATAAATTTTAATATTCAAAATAAATACGGACAAAATTTGCTATCCATAGCCTCAGGATTTGGTTTTTTAAATATTGTTAAATACTTAGTTGAAAAAGTAAAACTAAATATAAATCAAAAAGATAGATTGTTAAAAACACCTTTAAGTTATGCCATTCAAAACGGTTACTATGAGATATGCAAGTTTCTTATCAATGCAGGAGCTGAATTAAATTTTTTATCAATATATGATAGGACACCTTTGTTTTCTGCTTGGAATATAAGAACTGTTGAATTACTCCTTCGAAATGGTGCTAAAATTGATGCAAAGAATAAATATGGAAAAACTGCATTAATTCACTATGCAGAAAACGGAAATTATAGAATTGTAGAGTATTTATTAAAAAGAGGAGCAAATATAAACACTTGTGATAAAAATGGAGAAACAGTTTTAATGTATGCTGTAAGTAAAGTTTCAAAAACCATTAAATTACTACTGGAAAAAGGTGCAAAAATTACATCAAAATCAAAATATGGAACAAATGCTCTTTATCGAGCAATTAAATATCAAAATTCTTATGCAGTTAAATTGCTTTTAGAATATGGTTCAGGTCCTAATGAAAAAATGGGAGATTATGGATATCCATTATTATTGGCTTTAGAACAAGGTAGTCTGGATATAGTGAAAGTTTTAATTTCCAAAGGAGCCAATGTAAATATTAAACTCAGATTTGGCTTAACTCCTTTAATCAATGCGATAAAAAAGCAGAATATCCCTATAATTAAATATTTATTAAAAAACGGTGCAGATGTTAAAGTTAAAACTTCAACAGGAAGGTCAGCAATAGATTATGCAAAATTGACAAAGAATACTGAAATAGTTAAAATAATTCGCAATAACATGTTGAAAAGTAAGAAAAACAATGGCAAATAAAAAAGTGAATTGCGTTTATAAGTCTCAAAAGTTTTTTATTGTGAAGTATCTAAATAACGTGTTATTATAGTAAATAATATATTATAGGGGAATTTTATGAAAAGAGTTTTCGTTTTACTTATATTATTGCTTTTAGCTAATTCGTTATTTTCAAAATCAAGAATTTTCAGCCGCTTTGATTACAAACTGACTTATGCAATAAAAAACGCTAACTTTAAAAGGTTTAAATCCGTTGTTTCTAAGTATTATTACATTAATGCAAGAGACAAATATGATAACACTTTATTACATAAGTGCGTTAAAGCAAATCTTCCTGCTTTTGTTCGCTATTTGCTTCACAAAGGCGCTAAAGTTAACGTAAAAAATTGTTATGATCAAACTCCTTTACATTATGCAGCAATCTCCGCACATTTGAAAATCACTAATATGCTTTTAAAACGCGGTGCTAATATGAATGGTATTGATCAATATGGTTATACCCCGGTATTTACATCAATTACAAATAGCAATTACCGGACGTTTAAGGTTTTATTGGCCAAAGGCGCTGATTTGAATATTTTACCGGCTTCTTGTAAGTCAATAGTTATTAAAGCCATTCACTATAGAAGCAAACAAATTTTAAGTTTACTTTATAAAAACAAAGCTAATTTTAAAATTAAAGATAGAAATGGAAAAAATTTAATTTCCGTTGCTATAACCAAAGGTTATAAAAAAGTAGTTAAGTTTTTAGTTGAACGCGTTAAATTAAACGTTAACAGTAAGGATCGTTTTTTATATACTCCATTAATGCATGCAATAAGAAGGGATTATTTTGATGTTTGTAAATATCTAATCAAATCAGGAGCAAAATTGGATATAATATCGAGTTATGGATTTACACCTTTATCCTATGCAGCGTTATTCAATCGTATTAGAATAGTGAAATTGCTTATCAAAGCCGGTGCGAAAATTAACCAAAAAAATATACGAGGAAGAACGGCTTTAATGTTTGCTTGTCAAAAAGGAAACTATAAAGTAGTAAAGATATTATTAAAAAATGGAGCTAAAATTAATATACGGAATAGATATGATGAATCTGCATTGGCGTCAGCATTAGCATTACCATATGCTTCAGCAAAGATAATAGAATTGTTACTTAAAAATGGAGCAAGGATCAAACCTAAAAATAAATACTCTAAAAGTGCTTTATACGTTGCTATTTCTAAACGTAATGCAGAAGCCGTTCGTGTGTTATTAAAGTATGGAGCAAGTGTAAACGAAAAAATAGGTTATTATGGGAGTCCCTTAATTTTGGCTGCTAGAATGTGTAACATTAAAATTATTGATATTTTACTTTCTCATGGAGCGAATATTAATGCAGAGAACAATAATGGTTTAACTCCATTAACATATGCTCTTTCAAGTCAAAATACATGGTTAGCTGAGAAATTAGTAAAACGCGGTGCTGATATAAATTATAAAAATAAAAAAGGCCTGACTCCGCTTGATTACGCTAAAAAAACGCGTAACGGTCGAATAATTGAATTTGTCCGTAAAAGATTATTAAAAAATAAATCCAATAAAAATATTGATAGGTAAATATTCTAAAATTCAAATGAAAATTTTAAAAAATGAATTATAATCAATTTTTACATTTTTTTGATTTCCTTGTATTGCATAATTGCGTTATCCTGTGTTAGGATAAAAAAAGCAATATTTCAGGAGTGCTTATGAAAAAATATTTCGTTTTAATAATATTACTATTTTGTGCGGGCAATGTATTTTCTAAATCAAGAATTTTCAGCCGCTTTGATTACAGACTGACTTATGCAATAAAAAACGCTAACTTTAAAGGATTTAAAAACGTTATAAACCGTTATTATTATGTTAATGCAAGAGATAAACAGGGGAATACTTTTTTACATAAATGCGCTGCAGCAAATCTACCTTCATTTGTCAGGTTTTTAATTAGAAAAGGAGCAAAAGTTAATGTTAAAAACCATAGCGGACAAACTCCATTACATTTTGCGGCAAAGAACGGCCATGTAAGTATAACGAATATGCTGATTAGAAAAGGCGCAAAAATCAATGTTATAGATAGAAACGGATATTCTCCTCTACTCAACGCTGCTTCGGGTGGTAATTATTGGGCTTTTAGGGTTTTATTATCTAAAAGAGCCGGTTTAAACGTTGTATCCCGCTGGGGAGCAACGCCTATTATAGCGGCTGCGCAGTCTGGCAGCTTACGGATTTTAAAATTATTATATAAAAAAAGAGTTAATTTCAAGGTTAAGGATAAATATAGTAAAAATTTACTGGCAATAGCCGCGTCATATGGTTATTTGCCTATTGTAAAATTTTTAACTGAGGTTGTTAAACTCGGTGTAAATGAAAAGGATAAGTTTTTAAAAACTCCTTTGATATATGCTGTAGCAAGCGGGCACGATACAGTTGCTGAATATTTAATTAAAGCCGGCGCTGAATTGAATATTTTTACAACTTACGGCTACACACCTTTATCAAGGGCTGTTTATTTTAACCGGCTTAATTTAGTAAAGTTGTTAATAAACAAAGGTTCGGATATAAAGAAAAAAAATAGATACGGAAGAACCGTGTTAATGGTAGCCTGTCAAAAAGGGCATTATAAGATAATTAAATTTTTAATTAACAAAGGCGCTGATGTTAATGCTTCTGATACTCGTGGAAGAACAGTATTAATGTATTCAGTATACAGCGCTCCCAGAAAAGTAATAAAACTATTACTTGATAAAGGGGCAAAAATTACAGCAAAAACCCGTTACAGCCGGGATGCCTTTTATTTTGCCATATTGTATAAAAACCTTCAGGCAGTTAAATTATTACTAAAATTCGGAGTAAATCCTAATGCTAAACTTAGATATTACGGTAATTACTTAACTATGGCAGTTAGGCAGGATAATTTTCAAATAGTTAAGATATTAGTTGACAAGGGAGCTAATGTAAATAGTAAAAATTTCAACGGCATCTCCCCAATAATATATGCCATTTCCCGTCAAAATCTTCCAATCATTAAATATTTACTTAAAAAAGGCGCAGATGTGAATATAAGGACTCGCCGCGGCAGAACTCCTATTGAATATGCTGAACGGACTAATAATCCTGAAATTATTAAACTAATCAGAAAAAGTATGTTAAGGAGTAATAATAATAAAATATAATCTAGTTATTTATTTTTAATGTGCTTTAAGGAAAATGTTCCGGCTCTTGGATTTACGCTTTTTAATTTCATTATTAGTTTGCCGCCGGGTTGAATCTTAATATGTGAATTGATTTTTGTTTGCAGGCCGTAATCATCAAGATAAACTTGATAATCGTTTCTATTTTTATTTAATACTGTTAAATGAATATCATTATTTTCATCTAGTTCAAGATGTTTTAACATCCAATATTTTCTTTCTTCTTTTTCAGCGGAACTTAAATTTTGTTTAAAAATTTCACTCGTTGCTGATACTTTTTGTATTTCTTCAATACTATAAGGCAATTTTTCATTGTTTAAAAATGCTTTAATCTGCCGTTGAATAATTAAATCGTGATACCTCCGGATTGGAGATGTACATTGAGTATAACATTCAAAGCCAAGGGCATAGTGTTTAAACGGTGTAGTCATTAAATTAGCTTTATTAAGTTTTCTAATTACCGCAAAAATATCCTCGATTTTTGAAATAATCCTGTTTTCAAAATGAGGCAGTTCCATGGGTTCATCCTGAGACACATAAACACATGGTATTTTGTTAACAAGGCAGAAGGATGCTGCCTGATATCCGCATAAAACCATTAATTCTTTTATTATTGCAGAAGAAATCCCTGGCATATTTTTTATTATACTTATTTCGTTTCCATCATATCCCACTTTAAAATCAGGGTTTAAAAATTCAATCGCGTTTTTATTAATTCTATCATTTCTAAGTTTTTCAGTGATGTTTTTTAATATGTCAAAGTATGGCAATGTCTCTTTGCTTTCAAATTGTTTATCAATTTCTTTGTACGAAAGGTTTTTGTTAACTAAAACTTTGCTTTGAATTATTTCCTTGTGTTTTACATCAAATTTTTCATCAAAAACCGTTTTAAATGTTAAAGCCGGCCTTTCTACTCCTTCAATTAGACTCATTTTATCTTCACTTAAAACCGGAGGAAACATTGAAATTTTACCCGACGGCAGATATACACTCATGCCGAGATTGGATGCGACTTTATCCAGCGGGCTGTCAATTTCAATAAAAAAAGCAGCATCCGCAATGTGTATATATAGTTCATATCCTTGTTGTGTTTTTATTATAGAAAATGCATCGTCAATATCCCTGGTTGTTTCATCATCGATTGAATACGTATCGAGTTCTGTTAAATCAAGCCTTTTTCCCGGTATTTCTTTTTTAGAAATATTTTCCGCGTATTCCAATTCAGCAGGTTTAAACCCATTGATTATATTAAACCTGTGAATCGCGAGGTTTTCGTGCTCATTAAAAATTCCAAGGTCAACGCACAAATTAAAAGCCCCCATTGAATCAGAGTGAATTTCCGCTCTTTTATCAATAGTATTTTTTATTTCCTTTAATATTTTTTTTCCGTCGAATTTATTCCGGTAATCTTCAGCATAGATTGCATAATTTTTTACAGGTTCAACAAACTGGATAACGTAGTCAGGTATTTCTTTATTATCAGGGAAACTTTTAGAAAACCATTCAAGGGCATCTTGCTTAATACGGTTTTTTTCCAACAGGTTTTTTTCTTTCAATTTAATTTGTTCGAGCTTGGTTTCAATTTCATCGGGTTTTGCTGTTATGAAACCTTTATTTTTTTCCTTAAAATAAATATTGTCATTTTTCAAAGCAATATATGCCGCTGCTTTATTAAAATCCTGTTTATCATCAAATAATAATTCTGCGATTTCTTCTAATGAATACAACGAGTTTTCATTTAAAAGTTCATATAAAGTTTTTATATCCGCACGTCCAGCCTGATTTTCTAATTCTTGTGAAACATTATCAATACCGGAATCGTGATTAAAAGAAACAATTATTCTATTCTCATTTATGTTTTTGGTTCTACTGTTTTTTAACTTTATAGTGATTTTCTTTTTTTTCTCTCCTGTAACAATTCCCAGTTCAAAGTTTTTACCGTCAGATATTATAGCATAGTTTTTATCCATTAAGAAATGGTAATAATTATGTAAACATTTTTAAACCTTGGTTTGTATTTTTAACTTATTTTTAATTATTATTTAAAAAATGCAAGATAAAAATTAAAAAAAATATAAAAAATTTGACAAAACTTTTCTAATGGCTTAATGTGTTATTAGCCGATAAATTAGTTAATGATATAAAGGAGATTTTTATGGGAACCAATGAAATTGTTATCCGTATGGTAGCTAAAGCTGAAGAATTGGATATTATTTTAGAAAGTGATTTATTAAGTTCAATCGAACACTGCTACGATTGGGCTAAAAATTGGTTACGCGACCAGCCAAAAACACGCCTTGAGTTCAAAATTAGAAATAATTTACAGGAAGCTATGGAAAGCTCAATGATTTGTAAAGTTGACAAAGCTCTTGCTACAATGAAAAGAGACGTTGGTTGTAAATAATCATAGGATTTTTAAAATATTAAATAATTAATCTGAGAAACAATCCATTTAAATTTGGATTGTTTCTTTTGTTTTATCCATGGATAAAATTATGAAAAAAATTGATTATGATCAGGAAGAAATAAAGAAAAAAATCCTGCCAAAAATTGAAAAGCATATCCGTAATGAAATAGCCTCTATTGTTGATACCGTTAAGCAATCAGGCTCAAATCAAACAAGAGAAGAAATATATAACGAATACTTAAATAAGTTTTATCAGGCTTTAGGAGCTAATTCTATCGAGCAGTTTTACTACACAGAGTTTCAAAACGTTTTAATAGCATTCCAAAAAAATTTTCCGTATAAATCCGTTGACCATTTTATTGAAAGTACGTTGAACAACGCGTTTGCATTATTCGGAAGAGCGCTTGGCTGGGAAGAAACTTAATCTTTTATAACTTTTCCCATAACCACAGGGTGTTCGCCTTCTGCGCGCAGTACTTCAAGAGCATTGTCTGCATCGACTTCAGAAATAATAGCGATTAAACCGATACCTAAATTAAAGGTTTTACGCATATCCTCTTCAGGCACTTTTCCAAGTTTACGGATTAATCCAAATACAGCGGGTTCTTTCCATGATTTCCAGTCAATGTCAAGTCTTAAACCTTTAGGCAATACACGGTTTGTATTTCCAACAATTCCGCCGCCCGTTATATGCGATAGACCTCTAACTTTTACATTTGTGAACAGTTTTGAGATGGGCTGTAGATAGCTTTTATGAACGCGCAATAATTCTTCGCCTAATGTATGGCCTAGTTCTTCTACTATATCCCCGGGTTTGAATTTTTCAAGTAACACTTTGCGCGCTAACGAATATCCGTTTGTATGAAGGCCGTTTGAAGGCAGCCCGATTAATATATCTCCCGTACAGATAGACGAACCGTCAATGATGTCAGCTTTCTCAACAATACCAACTATTGTTCCGCTCATATCATACTCACCCTCGGAGTAAAAATCAGGCATTTCTGCGGTTTCCCCGCCAATCAAAGCACAATTGTTTTGCCTGCACGCTTTAACGAATCCGGAGACAACGAGCTTGCCCACATTACTGTCAAGTTTTCCTGTCGCGAAATAATCCATAAAATAAAGTGGTTTTGCCCCGCAAACGAGAATATCATTAACACAGTGGTTAACCAAGCATTGGCCTACGGTGTCATGTTTTCCTGTCATGAACGCAATTTTTAATTTTGTTCCAACTCCGTCCACACTTGAAACGAGAACCGGATTTTTATAATCCGCCGGGACTTCAAAAAAACCTCCGAAAGCGCCGATATTTTTTAATACGTTGTCATTAAACGTTGAGGCTACCATGTCAGAGATTTCCCTGACCATTTTTGAGCCTTCTTCTATGTCTACACCTGAGTCTTTATACGTTGCCATATCCATTCCTTATAAATAATTTTAAAATTACTTTAAAATAGGCTTTTTTTCATTATTTTTTTTATATTTCTGCGATTTATTACTTTTTTTACTTAAATTGCTTGAATCAAATTGCGTAAAGTGATATGATATTATAGCTATATAGTCGGAGAATTGGTAATTAAAGATTATAGGTAAATGAATGAGTAAAAATGAAGATTTTTTAACTCCACGTGAGGCGGGAGAAATAGCGGGAGTTTTTCAAACCACGATTATTTATTGGATAAAGAAAAAAGGATTAAGGGCAACGCGTTCTCCGGGCGGTCATTATAAAATCTACAAGCCCGATTTACTTGAATTTCTAAATGAACACGATATATATAACAAAAAAAGCTCTGAAGACGGAAAAACAAAAATCCTTCTTATTGATGATGATAATGATATTGTTGAACTACTAAAAGATAGTTTAACTGAAGAATTTGAAGTGATTATATATCTCACAGCTGAAAACATTGTTGACAACATCGTAAAAGACAATCCTGATTTAATTCTTCTCGATGTGAAAATGCCTGAAAAAGACGGTTTTGAAATAATTGAAGAATTAAAAGTAAACCGACGCACCCGTGGTATCCCGGTTATTTTTATCAGTGCTCTAACGGAAAGCGAATACGCTATTAAGGGTTTACAGC
>CALGPD010000084.1 GCA_937960625.1 uncultured Spirochaetia bacterium
GCTTTTAAAACACCTGTTAATATTTCTATCGCTTCGTCGCAATGCTCTTTTTCCACAACAAGCGGAGGAAGAAACCGAAAAGTATTGCCGCTGGTTTTAACTATCAGCAATCCGTTTTTTATACAATTTGCAACAATATCAAACTCGTTGTTATTTATTGGTATAATTTTGCCCTGAAAAGTTTTTTCAAATTCAGAAAATTCTTCGGGAAACTCAACGACTTCAATTGTATAGTTATTTCCGTTTTTCCCTAACAAATTCAACATGGCTCCGTTAAAATTATACGTTTCTTTTAGATAATTAAATACTGAATAAAACACACTTCTAAAATCCATAGAAGAGCTTATTTGCCTTGAAATTTGATTATAGCTTAATATTTCTTTTTTAGTGCGGTCAAGTTCATCAGAAAGTAATATTGTTTTATAGATTATTGATATTTTTTTTGATAATTCAAATAACGAGTTAATTATAGAATCAGATATATTATCAAACTTTTTATTTCTAAACACTAAGAAAACAGCAAAAACATTATTTTCAGTTTTTAAAGGAAAACAAACAGCATATTGACTATTTAATTCATTTAAAATTTTAACATCAATCTCATCAATATGCTCAACAACATTGTCAATAATCTGGATTTCATCTTTTTTAAAGCAACGGGCTATTTTTCCTTCAGCAATATCCAAAGGAAATATCAACTCTTTTTTCTGATTAGTATTTATAAGGAAAGGATTATCATCTTCTTTTACAGTAGTTTGTTGAGCCATATAAAAATTTTTCTTATCCGTTGTAAGTAAAACGGAAATACAGCCGTCAAAGTCATATTGCTTTTTAATAAAATCATTTAGCAGGGTAAAGGAATTCTCAAAATTTCCGTTTAATAGAAATTTCTCCAGCATTTTATCTAAAATTTGACTATTTAAATCTTTATTTTGCGTTTCCAAATCAATATTCCAAAAGACAACAATTTCTTAAATTCTTACAATAATATTAATTATAATATAATAACGGATAATATTAAAATTTTAATATCTGAAATAAATTAAATGTTGATAGAAATTTTTGCTTTTTAACAATTTCAATCAAAACAATATCATAATCTAAAATTTATATTTTAATGCATTTTCAAATAATTTAGAATTTAACAGGAACTTTAAAATAAAAAGCACTGCCTTTTCCATATTCGCTATGAACCCAAATTTCACCATTTAACATTTCAACTAATTTCTTACAAACTGTCAATCCCAATCCAATACCGGAATATTTTCGAGTAATGGATTTTTCTATCTGGGTAAAACTGCTAAAAATATTTTCAAAATTTTCTTTTTCTATTCCTATTCCGGTATCTTTAACCTCAAAATTATAAAAATTATCACTTTCATAAATTACTAATTCAATATTTCCTTGTTTAGTAAATTTTATTGCATTGTTGATTAAATTATGCAAAATTTTGCCAATACTTCGCTGGTCAGAGTAAATGTATTCTATCGCTTCATAGTTTAGTTTAATTTCTAAATTTTTCCCCGCAATTTCATCTTTATATAATGCCAGAATATCATCTACCATGCTTTCTATTTCAAATTTTTCAAAATCAAGATTGAGTTTATCTGATTCAATTGCTGAAATTAATAAAATATCATTTATAATTTCTAACAATTTTTCACCCGAATTATCTATAATTTCAATGCTTTCTATGGCTTCTTCATCAAGGGATTGATTATTCAATAGCAATTGTGTATATCCAAGTATACTGTGTAGCGGAGTTTTTATTTCATGTGAAACAAGGTTTAAAAATTCCGATTTCATAAAACTTGACTGTTCTGCTATAATTAATGCATTTTGTAACTCGTTGTTTGTATCCTCAATTTTCTCTTGTTTTAATTGCAATTCGGTATATGCTTCCCGCAATTCCTTTTTTGCCAATTGTTCAGCATCTATAGACTCAGTTAATTTCTGTATTAATATATCTTTTTCCTGTTCCTGCTTTTTCCTCTCAGAAATATCTCTAACAATTGCCCAATATTTGCAATTATCTGAATCTTCAAATAAATACATTCTAAATTCTACGGGTATAGTATCACCGTTCTTTGCAATGTATTCTTTCTCATATATATTAGAATACCCGCGCACGTTTACCTGATTTTTAATAATTTCTTCTTCAATTTCATGATATTTTTCCGCAGAAATTTTTCTTATATTCAAATTACATAATTCAGTATCCTCATATCCAATCATATCCGCGAAAACCTTATTAAAATCGATTATACAACCTTGATTATTAAATACAACGAAACCGTCCATTAAACTTTGATACAAAGTTTTATATTTCTCTTCTGATTTTTGCAAGTTCATTACAGCATTTTTTTGAGCGTCGATATTAATATGTATGCCTATTAACCTAAGTGGTTTCCCATCGTTGTCTTGTTGAACAATTTTACACCGGGAAAAAATCCATATATAACCACCGGCTTTAGTACGCATTCTAAATTCCGCGGAGTACTTATATTTGAAATCTTTAAAAAATGTGTCAATTTTAAACTTAACCGCTTCAACATCATCAGGATGAAGTAAAGACATGAAATCAAGCTTATTAGATCTAGCTTCTTCCTCTGTATAACCAAGCATTGTAAAATATGAAGGGCTGTAATAAACCTTTCCGGTTTTTATATTGTAATCCCACAAACCGTCTTCCATTGCTTCTTGAGCAAGGCCGAGGCGTTCTACGGTTTTTAATAATTCGCTGTCTTTCTTTCTTAAAAATAAAATTTTCCTGATAAAGTACTCAAAAAAGTTTGGGTCAGAACTTTTATTAAAGTAAAAATAATTTTTTTTATTAAACAAATCCTTTGCTAAATCCTCATTATATGATGCTGAATAAATAATTATTGGTTTGGCAGGGTTATAGCGGGAAATTTCATCAAAAATTTCCATATTGCGGTAAATATCATAATTAACGAAAATGAAATCTACTCTGTTTTTTATAAAATCAAAAGATTTTAGAGTTTCTAAATTAATATCCTCAATATTCAATTTAGTATTAATAAAATTTTTAGAGATAGCACGTAAAATACACTTTTTATTTTTGTTCGTATTTTTATTAAAAAAACATAAAACATTTAATTTGTTCAAAATTTCCCCATGAATAAATAAAATCATAAAAAGACAAAAAATTATTTTACTTAATAGATTATTTTATTTAATATTCTATACCTTACTTATTCTAATATATTTTAGATTAAAGTCAAACCTAAAATAATCTTGGATTTTTAAGATGATTATTAAAATATTTAATTAAAGGACTTTACATGCAAAAAGTTTTCGTTCTTGATACTAACGTATTAATTCATGACCCTAACTCGTTGTTTTCATTTGAAGATAATTACGTTGTAATTCCTATTCATGTTATTGAAGAGCTGGATAAATTAAAAAAATTCCATGATGAAAAGGGAAGAAACGCGCGGGAAGTTACCCGGCAAATTAACAGGATTAGGCAGAATTGTTCTGTTTCTAAAGGATGCCCTCTGCCCAAAGGAGGCAGTTTAAGAGTTATCCTTGATAATCATATACAGGATACAATGGGCCTTGAAAAAGACCACCCTGACAACAAAATTATTTTTTCAGCTTTACAGCTAAAAAAGAAAGAAAAGCTTGAAGTAATATTTGTATCTAAGGACTTGAATGCCAGGATAAAAGCTGATGCTATTGGAATAAAATCAGAGGACTATGAAAAAAGTAAAATTAAAATCGATGAACTATATATGGGCTGGAAAGAGTTCGAAGTTGATGACGATGTAATCCAACACTTTTATGATAACCGTAGTATCAAGTTGGATATAGAGAAATTTAATGACGGAATAGAATTTAAGAATAATTTATATATAATTGCTAAATCCAAAAACAACGAAAAATCATCTTTTATCGCAAGATATGACAGTTCATCTAAAACCTTTATTCCTTTAATTACCGATAACCCTCATGTTTGGGGAGTAAAAGCATTAAACGTACAGCAGCGCTTTGCTTTTGACGCGTTACTGCGTCAGGATGTACATATTGTAACT
>CALGPD010000085.1 GCA_937960625.1 uncultured Spirochaetia bacterium
CCATATTGCTGTTTCTAGTAACGAGTAATACGTTGCTTGTACTACAATAACGGATAAAATAATTAGTAACACCGGTATTTTTATCAATTAATTCTGTTCCGTCAATTGTAAATTTTCTAATATGAGAATCACGTGTTACAATGTAATTATACGTTCCGTCTGTACAGATTGAAGACGCATTGCTCCCCGCTCCCAACGCAGCCTCCGGAATTTCACCTTCTTCAGGCACAACGTACTTGGTTTGGGGACTTACAGCCTGATTAAAAATGTCAGCGGAATTACATGCAAGTAGAGTTGTTAGTAGTAAAAGATAAAAATATCTTTTGATTAATCTAAAATTCATTCTATTTATAGTATTATACAAAAAACGAATTTTATCAAGCCTTTTTAAATATTTGATAAGATTTTAATATAACCTTAGAATTATCTATAAACAACTTTTATCTTTATTTTCACGTTGTTTTTATACATTTTATCAGGGAACGCGGGTAATTTTACTCCAAGCATGGCAGAATTAATTCTCGTTTCTATATTCGCGCCGTAATCAGATGAAACAATGTTAAACTCTTTAATAGTCCCGCCGCGTTGAATATTAATTACAACGGTTAAATTGCCCGCTACAACGTTTAATTCCTGCATTTTAATTTTAACGTGTTTTAAAATCAAAGAATAGTATTCAAGGAGCCAGTTTTTATATTCACTGCCTGAAAAACATATAGCCGCGCTCCGTGCTTTGCTGGAAACGCTTGACTTTTTGTTTCGAGCTTTTTCTTTCCCTTGTTTACTGCTGCGTTGTTTTTTAATTGAGCGGGGTTTATTTTCAATAATTGTTTTGTTTTTATATCCGGTTTGGAATTTCCGGCTTGATGATACAGAGGGGGTGTAATTATTGCTTAATATTTCAACGGACAGCCCTGTTTTTATAACTTTAGGCAAATCGGATTTCGTGTCAAAAAAATTCCCTACACCAAAGCTGCCGGCAAAAATTACACCGTGTATTAATAAAGATAAGCAAAACGCTTTCTTCATAACCCCTCTTTTATTTATTAAAATCTAGCTTCTAAGCCGCCTCTGATAGAAATTCCGGGCATTGTATAATATTGACCGAAAGCAGAAGTAACTGAATATTTTGTATTGGTTAAATTAAGAACATTTATAAAAGTTCTCATTTTAACTTTGTTCACTTTAAACCTCATATTTACTTTCACATCCACTATAAAATATGAAAGATAATAATCTTCCAAAGATGCAGGATCTGTATCATAGTTTTTTCTATATCTAGCGTAAATACCAGTATCCAAACCGAATTTAAAACCTGCAACAACACCGATATTAATAATATATTTTGGCTGGTCATTGGTTATGTCTTCTTTAGCCCTCATGTTTGTCTGCTGATTAAACCAAAAACTAATAGGTATTGTAATTGTAAAAGGCAGTTTCATAAACGCCAGAGGATTAACTTTTGCATCAAACTCAAACCCAACAGCATCCTGCTTACCTGTACTTTCAGTACCTTCTACAACATCCCAATACCGGTAATAATATAAAGTAGCTTTTGCTTTTAAAATCTTGCCTATTTTTGATTCAATTCCGAATCCGTAATTCATAAACTTATAACTCACAAGATCAGTGTTTATAAACCCAGGATATGATGTAACCAATAAACTTGGAAGATGATTGGATTTGGCAATCTGTAAACGTACTTTTAAAAGTTCTTTTAAAACACTTACCAATACACCGGCTTGAAAAGAAAGGAAAGTACCGAATGACTGTCTTCTGGTTTCATCCGAAGATTGATGATCATCAACTCTAACTCCTGCCATTATCTGAACAATTGAAACAGTATAGTCAAGGTGTAAATACGCCCCAACCCTCGACTCGGTTAATTCAGGAATTGCACTTGTAGCTTTTTTTTCATAGACATCCCATTCTTTAACTATTCCTACAGTTGCTATAAATTTCTTGAATGGTTTAATTATACCTTTTGTTTCTAAGGAATACATTTTAAAATATATATCATTATCGTTACCCCATGCAGGATTATAATCATGGTGCCATGTATTCCTATAGCTCCCTATTACTATTATTTCAGCAATTTTGCCAAGTTTAAAGCCTGGTTTTACGCTTGCAAAATATTCTGTACGGTAGAATCTTGCGCCTTCCCATATTGCAGAATCATCTCCGGGATTACCGCCTTTTCCTTTAGTGTTATAGAACATTAAATTAACATAAGCTGAATTTTCTTTATTATTTATATCCATTGTAATCAAGGAATTAAAAAAGTTAGCATCGCTATTCTGAATTGATTTGTCTGTATAAGAACCAATTTTTTCCGGTGTCATTATACCGTCTTGCTTCATATATGAAACATTAGCCATTACTCTAAAAGTTTGCGCTCCATATGAAGCGCCAGTCCAGCCTTTCATAAGGCCTCTAACTCCGCCGCCGCCGTATAAAGAGCCAACGTAAAAATGTGTTCCGATAGGCGCTTTTCTCGCTACCAAATTTACTACACCAAAATTTGCGTTACTGCCAAACAATACAATGCCATTACCACGCATTATTTCAATATTCTCAATAGCGTTTACGCCAAATCCCATAAGATAAGCTCCTCCACTGGCATCATTGATTATGGGTATTCCGTTAAGGGTTACCGCAGTTTGATTTGTTCCGCCAGCGCGTAATCGTATTGACTGTAAAGCATGTAAGCCTCCGCCTACATCCTGCACAACGACACCAACTGTGTTTTTTAAAACTTCGGCAATATTTATTCCACCTGAGTTTTCAATATCCCTTCTGGTTACAATGTCAACATTGTAAGGCAAATCCTGAATTGATTTACCATAAGACGTTGCGCCGATAACTATTTTACCCAAATCAACAACATCCCGGGTTTTTTTAGTATCGGGTTTTTTGTCTACAGGTTTTTCAGCAGGTTGTTCCGCTGAATTGTCACCCGCACCGGGTTCGCCGGAATTTTCTTCCGCTGTAAAAGAAACGGAAACCAAAATTAATAAGATGAAGAGCACGAAAATGAATTTTTTCATTCTTAACCTCCTAATATTGTTATGTGCTCCTCACGGTTAAAAAATAGGTATGCTTTTAGATGACAAAATAGAAAAGCTTTTAGGATTTTGCCATGCGCATACTTTTTTCCTTAACCCGAGGAAAAATTAGTATAAGCAGTTTAAACCGGGTATCCTGACTTATCCTTCATCCTCGTTCCGCGCCTTCCCAAAGTAAATACTTCAGTGGCATTTTGCGAAAGTCGTCCGAAATTACAGTAACGGGTATTGTACAGGATTTTCACCTGTTTCCCCTGAGTTTAATGCTTGGTAACTTAATATATTAAAATAACAGTGATTAGTAAAATTTTTCTAAATGTTTTTATTAATGAAGTTAAATTAAACCCTGCTTTGGAATGTTTAAACTTAAAATACTATTTATTTATTCAATTATCCCTCTTTTTAACCGTAAAATAAAAACGGAAAAAAGCAGGAAATCAGGTTTCAAGCATAAGCAGGGCTTTTTTTTTGCCCACTGATTCACAGAATTCACTCAGATTAAAAAAAGTCAATAGTTAGCTTCAAGCAAGAATTAAAGCTTTAAGTATAAGCATGATTTTTTTAAGTAAATAGTACAATTTTAATTTACCACAGGGACTAGGAGTTTCAGGAGGTATTAAATTAAAAGATAACTTTTTTCCAAAATCAAATCTTTAATAAATAATAAAGACATAAATTAAGGATAAAGAAATACTTAAATACGCGAAATTAGATTCAAAAAAATTACCACAATTTTCCAAAGTTTTATTTCACTGCGAGGAACACAAGTAACGAATCAGTCTCATTAAAAAAACCTTATGGGATTGCTTCGCTGCCGCTCGCAAAGACTAGACACTACGAGATAAATGCTAAAGCAAGCTTGCGTTTGCGGCAAAACCAATGTCAACTGCGGGGAACGAAAGTGACAAAGTAATCTTTTTGATTTATTAAAATTCATTTATTTAGAAAAAAATAAATTTATAATTTAAATCGAAATTCACGTTAAATAGAAAT
>CALGPD010000086.1 GCA_937960625.1 uncultured Spirochaetia bacterium
AACAAGACCAATACCGTGAGAATATTACTTTTGCCATGAGTATGGTCAACGAATACATTCAAGATGAACTGGTGTTTAGTTTTCTTCCCCGCGGGTTTGAAATGTTTGAACTGGATCAACTCAATAAACTTTATCAAGTTTTATCAACAAATGATATAAATTTCTTACTTATTGATGTAAATAATATAATAAACGAACTAAATAATGTTCTATCCAATATAAAAAGTTCTTCAAAAAACAAAAACATTCATATTATTGCTTATTCATCTGATAAACATAAAGACGTTTTCTCCGGCTTATTTGATAAATATCTGAGTTTTATCCTTCCCTCCCATTTTAATACCATTGAATGTGTTCAGGCCATGAAAAAGTATTTTGAACTTGCAGGAATAAAACACTCACAAAGAAGACGGCACATTAGAGTTCCTGTTGATGAAAAAGAAAACATAAAGATTTCCTTCAAACTAAATAAAGGAGATGTTTTGGACGGAAAAATAACGAATATATCTTTAGGCGGAGCTTTATTCACATCATTAAACGGTAAACTAATCAGGGACCTTGAAAACAATAAACGATACAACGGATTACAAATAAACTTTGGTGGAAAAATTGCCAGAGCAACGGCTATTATCGCGCAAAAAAAAGAATTCACTGTTGCAATCCGGTTTACTGATATTAATGAAAACTTTATTAAAATAATATCCAAATATATTTTTACTAAATTAACCAAACTTGCCAATGTTTAATTTTTATATTAATAATTTTATAAATTTATATTAATATGCTTTATTTTTCTGTTTATTATAATATAATGTTTTGAAATTGAACAATATAATTTAGGTAAGGTTTATATGGATTTAAATTTCATCAATCCGTTTATTCAATCGGCAATAGATATTATAAATGAGTTTGTAGGTATAAAAGTAAGAAAAGAAGAAGTATACGTTCAAGAGGGCAGAAAAAGCAAAGGCGGTGTAGGTATAGTTCTGGATATTTCTTTAGATGTTGAGGGCAGTGTTATATTTGACTTTACCAGTGAAATTACACAAACATTTGCCAAAGAGATGATAGGTATCAACATTTCAAACGAAGAGGAAATGTTGAGCAACAAAGAACTGCTTGAATCTGCAATAATGGAACTCGGTAATACTATTTCAGGCAGGGCAATAACCATGCTTGAAAAAGATAAAATAAGCTGTGATATTTCTCCCCCTAAGGTTTATATGGGTATGGATACAATGTTAGCAGCGGATGAACACATTGTTATTGCAATCGAGTTCGTTACGGACTTCGGTGGGTTTTCCTTGTGCCTGACAACAAAAGACCATTCTTATCTTGAAAGTGTCAGCGTATTAATGTATCAAATGCCGGAGAAGATGAAAAATTGCGTTGTTCATCATTTTTTGCCAAAAGGTTTTGAAACTTTTAATGAAAATAGTATTGAAAAAATTAATGAGATAATTTCAAATAAAAAAATTAACTTTACCATTCTTAATACGGAAAATATAAACGACATTAATATCATCAATAATATAAAACAAAACAGCGCTAACCCTGATATAAAAATTATCGGGTTTAATCAAAAAAACATCTCACTTTCCGATGAAATCATTAACGAATTACATCACCAGATTAATGGCGCTTTAAGTGAACTTGAAATGGTAAAAAGTGTATCTCATGTTCTGAAACAACACGGTATTCTTCCAACGGAAAGGCGGCGGCATATTAGAGTTGTAACGTGTAAGCAGGATAATTTAAGTATATCCTTTTACATGAAAGACAAAACATTACTTAAAGGCATAGTAAATGACTTATCAGTAGGCGGCGCTGTGTTTAGAATGGATAAAAGCAAAGAAATGGACAAACTCGTTATAGATTCAAGAATAGAAGGCGTGCAAATTGATATAGAAGGACAATTAGTACGCACATCTGCAATAGTTGTATTTAAGAAAAATAATTTCATAGCAGTAAGGTTTTTGGATTTAAAAAAAGATTTCATCAAAAAGGTTTCAGATTACATATCCGAAAAATTAACTGCTATGGGCGGAATCAGGGATTAGCTAAAACCTATTTTTCTTAATACAGGCTTTTAATTTTTGAGCAATAATATCTAATTTATTATCCAGCAGCTTAAAATTTATTTTTATTTCATACAACGCATAATAATTCACGTAAGGAAAAATTATACTCATTTCCTTATTAAGTTGATTGAAATCAGCTTGAGTAATAATACTATCCTCACGGCAGTCTTCAATTCTCTGTTTTAATTCTTTATATTTAAGAAAAATTGCATCCTGCATTATTTAAACAACAATTCTTTTATTTGTGTAAAAAAAGAACTTCTTTTCTCGCTTATAAACTTATTAAGTATACTGTTAAATGTTTTATGTTTTTCAAGCATGGGCATGTGCCCTGCTCCGTCAATAATAACAAGGCTTGAATTTTTCGTTTTTCTTTTAAACTCATAAGCATAGTTTATGGGAACCATACAATCATATTTACCCCAAACCAGTAGTATTGGAATATTTAAATTAAAAATTTTTGCTCCGATACGTTCTTTCAGCATGGTTTGCAAACTGCTTTTAATAGCGTGCATATACTGGGTGTATTCTTCATCATTTTCAGATATCCCTTCAACAGTTTCAAGCATCTGCCTGCATTGTTCAAGCTCTGTATCGTGAAAGTTATTTTTAACGCCCTGCTGAACAACCATTTTGGGAGACATTTTTAACATTGAAGTATTTAACGAATACTTAACAACCTGCTCTAATCCCGGAGCAAGTTTTGTTAAACCCGCAGAATCTACAAGCACCAGTTTTTCCACACGGGATTGGTCTTTCAACGCGTATACGGTTGCAATATGCCCTCCCATGGAATTGCCGACTAAAATGCATTTATTTACACCGAGTTTATCTAAAAACTCCTCCAAAACTTCTGCATAGTATTCAATAGTGTAATCTTTTTTCATTCTACCGGATTTTCCAAATCCCGGAAGGTCAAAACCGATAACACGGTAATGTTCTTTAAAGTATTTATAATTATATGAAAAATTATTTAAATCTCCACCCATTCCGTGCACAAATACAATGGGGAAACCAACTCCTTTATCAATATAGGATATTTTCATATCATTATCTAAAGTTAAGTATTTTTCTTTATAAATATATTTAACATCGTTAAATGAATTAATTTTCTTATTTGCCAAAATAAACCTCCTTCATCCAAAAATTTCATCAATCCGAAGTTTATTATATATACGCAAAAAACCATTATAGCTTTCAATGAAAAGCGATTTTCTGTTTTTCACTACTATAGTAT
>CALGPD010000087.1 GCA_937960625.1 uncultured Spirochaetia bacterium
GTACTATCCATCCGACATAAGCAATTAATTTAGCCGCAAAAACTCTTAATAATATTACTGCAACCCCGATTAGAAAAGTTAAAACACCGGGAAGCTTTTTAGTATCTCCCATCATTCCTAAGCCAATGACAACGAGAATACCGCCCAGAATATAACTAACGATTCCTCCTCCGGCTACCAAAATACTTTTGAAAAGTAAAAGCACAATACCTACTATTACAAAAAGAATTGCAACTGATAGATTTCTAACTGCCTTATTTCTTGACATCTCCATAAAATCCTCCTAAAATATAATTCTATTATAAGCCTTTTATCCAGCCATTTTCAACATACCATTTAAAAGTTTTTTCAAAACCCTGCTCAAGAGAATAATCAGGAGTAAATCCTAAGTCTTTTTGTATTAAACTTGTATCAACTGCCCAGGATTTTTGCTGCATTTCCCTTAATTTTTCTTTATTTAAAAGCATCGGTTTATTAATAATTTTTTCAATAATATGATTTATATTTCCAAGTAAAATTCCGCTGAACATAGGTAATTTTAAGTTCCGGCATTTTTTTCCAACTGCTTTTTCAGCTGCGTTATTTACATCAATCCAATTATAAACGCGCCCGTCACTTATGTTATATGTTTTGTTGAAAGCATTTTTATTTAAAATTGATAGAAGAACAGCTTTAATTAAATCCTTATGATAAATCATGCTGGTTTTATTTTGTCCGTCTCCAAGTATTAGTTTAAAGCCCTTTCTGATTGCTTTGAAAAGGGGAAGAAATTCAACATCCCTTTCTCCGTAAACAGGAGAAGGCCTGAATACTGTGTAATTAATATCATGAGAGCGTATGATATATTCGCCTTTAAGCTTGGTCAATCCGTATTTTCCAACGGGATTTTCTTTTTCATTTTCTTTTTTAGGGTTTTTTCCGGCCGGGCCTCCTGCGGCAATCGAACTGAAAAAGATAAATTGTTTTACTTTGTTTTTATCAGCCGCGTTTAATAAAAGTTCACACGATTTAGCATTCGCGAGGTAGAATTTTTCATAACTAAGCGCTTTAGTTAATCCTGCAATATGAATAATAACTTTTACGTCTTTTACAGCCTGATCCAATCCAATGCTATTAGTTATATCCCCTTTAAATATTTCAATTGATTTGCCGAGTTTATCTATTGGCCATCTAAGTTTATCCGGATTTCTTACAAGAGCTCTAACACTATAACCATTTTTTACTAATTCTTCTGCTAAATAACTTCCGATAAATCCGGTTCCGCCGGTAAGTAGTATTTTAGTTTTCATGGAATAATTTTGCATAAATCAAACTTAAAAGTCAAGTTAAAAATAAAATACAAACTTTAAATAAAGTGATTGAAACTTAATATCAATTAAAATTTGTTTTTTTAGGAAAATATTTAAAAAAAGCTTATAAATATACTAAAAACAAGCATTTAGATACTTTACCTTTTTACTTTAGTGACGATATAATATTTAAGGGCACTATATATAATAGGAGTAAAACCGTGTTATCGAATATAGAAATGATTTTGTTATCAATTGTAAATGAGAAAGCATCTTATGCTTATGAAATTGACAAAATGCTTGTGCAAAGAAGCATGAGAGATTGGTTAAAAATAGGAGTTGCACCAGTTTATCAGGTACTCGACAGATTAGAAAAAAAAGGCCTTGTTTCTTCAAAAAAAGAGCGTCAAGGGAAAATGCCTGTTAGAAAAAGATATTTTATTTCTAAAAAGGGCAAAGACAGGCTAAAAAAAGATGTTAAAGAATTATTATCATCTTCAGAGTTGTTTTACTTAGACTTAAATGTAGGCCTTGAATGCAGCTATCTGTTAAGTGATAATGATTTAAAGAAAAGTTTGTCTGACCGACTGGAAAAAAGCAAAGATGAACTTGAAAAAATTAGAGACGATTTTGAGAAACAGAAATTCTTTCTGCCTTTAAGAGAAAGATTAATATATAAAAATTTAATCGAATTCCGTGAAACTGAAGAAAAATTGCTTGTTAATATTCTTGATGAAGTTTAAGGCAATAAGGAAAAAGCAAAACTAACAATTTCTTTTGAATACCGGCCAATTTCTTTTACGTTATTCATAAATTCATAGGTTTCATTTAAATCGATAATACCTTTTTCAAATAAAAGAATAATTGCCATTAATGAATTTATATGAATAATCTCGTTGTTCGTACAGTATTTGGAAATCTTACCGTCATCAGATAAAACCGTATAATTATTAACTAGAGCTATTTCAATTATTTCTCTGTCAGTTTTACTCATTTTTTTTGAAAAAATTCTAACATTTACCGAAGGAATAATTTCAATTAAACCGCTTAGAAAATGCATTTCCAACGAATTATCTTTTAGGCTAATTTCATCCCGGACTCTTTTTGTAGAGTTTACGTGAAAATTCTGCAAAAACATATCAAGTATATTAACGCTTTGTAAATATATTAAACTCGATGAATCTATAATTATTGATTTTGTTATTTTGATTTTATCTACAATATTATCCATATTTTTTTGGCACTTAAATATATTAATTAGTAATTAACTCTATATAAATTATAAAACAATATTTAAAGCCAATTCAATACATAAATCAATATTTTTAGTAAATAAGCAGTAAATTTTAAAATTTTATTTTTATAGTTCAAGCCCAA
>CALGPD010000088.1 GCA_937960625.1 uncultured Spirochaetia bacterium
AAGAAGGCGTTCACCTAAGCCTAAAAGCGAGACATCCCTTAACATAGCGGCAATGCGTATATCTTCCTGTTCTTTTTGCGATAGGCCTAATTTCTTGGCAAAATCAACGCAAATTTTTGTAACTTCTTGTGTTGATTCATATATCCTTGATGAACCTTTTGCCATTAACGAATAAATAATATGAACCGAATCAGAAAACTGCTTTTTAATCAGAGAGTTTTTCTCTGCATTTATTATGGAAATCGCGGCTTGAGATGAAAAAATGCTGAGTATTTCAAGATCGGAATCAGTGAACAACGAATTTAATAATTTACTGTCAAGATAGATTAACCCGATAAAACGGTTTTCAAAAATTAAGGGTGAACATATTATGGATTTAATGTTATTTGCAATAATACTTTTTGATATATCAAACTCCTGCAGATTGTTTTCTCCTGTAAAAATAACACCGCGTTTGTTTTCTAAAATCCATTCAATCAGTCTTTCTGATATTTTAAAACTGGATTTATCCTTAATATTTTTTACAATCCTATAATCGAAATCGTTTTTATCTTCATCATATAATAACAGCGCGCCTCTTTCTGCTCCCGTAACCTCAATTGCCTCTTCAATAATCACTTTCAGAAGGTCATTGATATCCAATATTGAAGATATGGTTTGACTCGTTTTCATAATATTTCTAAACTGCAAAGAATTTTTAAAATAAGATGATGTGGAACTTGAATGAGTTTCGGATTTTTTAAACTCTTCTATTCGAGCAAGCAGATCATACGTTTGGTCAAGTAAAAAATGTACCTGTGGATATGTGTCTAATAAATCCTGAACACTTTTGTAAGCTAAATCGCTTTCTTTGAATCTGTTAAGTTTTTTAAGAATAATACTTTTAAAATAATATATAAAAATCCAATAATGCTTTCCTTCCTTATCATGGGATTTTTCACATGCTTCCTGTAAAATATTCAGACAACTTTCTAATTCACCATCAACGTAATAATACAAAGCCCGGGCTTTATATAACTGAACAAGAGGGTCCTGTACTTTTATATAATCAACGCGTTGATAAAGATTTAACGCAAGCCGGTTTGCTCTGCGGAATTCAAATTTATTTAAATAAGCTTCAATCTGGTCGCCGTAAAAAAAATCTATTCCATACCCTACGTTATATTTCTTGGAAATTTCTATTCCTATTTTTACCGTATGAAGCGCTTTATCATATTCTCCAAGACTATTATACGCTTTAGAAGCAGCGTGCATCGTAGAATATTCAAAAACTTTATTATTTGTGGCTTTAGAAAGTTCATGCGCTTTTAACGCATATTTTAAAGCTAGATTAAAATCTTCATTACAATATATATAGGAAACTGAACAATAGTGATAGGCTTCAGCAAGGTATAATGGATTATTTATTGTTTCAATAATTTTTTCAATCTCATACACATCTTTCATTGAACCTTTTATATCTGCTAAAGAAAACTTTGACCATGAACGCCGACCCAAAGCGCTTATTAAATTAGTATAGTCATCACTCTGCACATAATTAATTGCTTTATCAAAATATTCTTTTGCTTTCTGCATTTCGCCATTGAAGAATAAAGAAGAACCGATTAGATTAAAAGGTTGGGCATCTTTAATTTCAATACCGTATTTATCTGATAAAGTAATTGCTTCATTATAATATTTCATTGCCTGGCCCACATTATTAAGCCAGTAGCTCGCTGTACCTATTCTCATTAAAGTTTCAATCTCAAGTTTATGCCATGATTTATCAATTGCAATTATTAAAGCTTTATCAAGATAATCAAATGACAACTCAATTTTACCTGATTTATGCATATAATGACATGCGTTCAAAACGAATTGAAGCCTCTCCTTAGTAATTTGGCTGTCTTTTAAATATATATCCATTAATTCTTTTGCGTAATAGGAAGCGCTCTCCAACGAATAAGATGACAGTGCCTCATTATATGCCATTGTATTGTATTTAATTTTTTTCTCAAGATTACCGGTTTCGATATAATGAAAAGCAATGCGGAATGTTCCGGAA
>CALGPD010000089.1 GCA_937960625.1 uncultured Spirochaetia bacterium
TTGCAGGAGCTGAATACAGTTTCTCGATTGTATAGATATATTATATGCGCGGTATGGTATTTTGTCAAGATTTTTTATTTTTTTTTAGAAGATTTTTTTCTCACACCCACATCCCTTCAAGGTACTGGCTTATAACACCAAGGGCGGTGTTCTTGATTTTATTAAACTTCCAGGCGGATAAACCCATGTTTTCACAAAGTGATTTCCTCGTTTTACCTAAAGCATAATGGGAGAACAGCAAATCTCTGTGTTTTTGACTGTATTCCTTTTCCATGAAATCAAGGGCCCGGTTAATGTCAAGCTTCAGGGCATTAACAGGCATAAGCCAGGTTTGCTTTTTTTCACTGTAATCTATTCTTTCATTGGGCCGGGTATAATACCAGCGTTTTAAAACTTTTACTATTAATCCTTTTGGGTACTGCATAATTTCCTCCTTCGATATAATTAAAACGGGTTTGACGAATTATATTTCACTCGCTGAGTTTAAGGGTTTTTAGCTCGCTAACGAGTTTACGGATAACCGGAGTTACGTTTTTCCCAACAATTGCTTTAACCCGATCATCGATTATTTTATTAAGGTTTTGAAAATACGTTGCCAGACGCATGTTATCAATAACGCATTCATATATTGCGTAGTTGATTGCCTGCTCAATAGCGTAAATTAAATCAGGGTCTACATCATGGTAGATTAAATACTTGTATTTCACAGCAAGGAGTTTAAGCTGTATTCGTTTTGCATGCTGCATAATGCACCTCATTAAATATTAATTTTTCCGTTCCCATGTTCTTTCTAATATTTAAAAGGCTTTTATTGTTTAAGCTTGTTTACTAAATTGGCTTTATAATTTTAACTTTATACAGAGTTTCTTCCTTTATAATATCTCGTTTATATCTTCTTTAGGTTCTGTTTGTATCCTCCTGTTTCCGGTACGAATAAAAGATTTACAATACCTATAGGGCCTTCCCTTTGTTTGGCTATTATAAGTTCGGTGTTTTTGGATAACATTCCGTCTTTACGTTCCCTGTGTAAAAGGCAAATAATGTCACCGTCCTGTTCCATTGACCCCGAGCCTTTAAGTTCAGCCAAACGCGGCCGGGTATCTATACGTTTTTCTGATTCCCTGTTAAGCTGGGATAGGGCGATTACCGGTACTTGAAGTTCCTTGGCAAGGAGTTTTAAGCTGCGGGAAATTTCCGATAACTCAGCATGCTGGTTGTCATACTTTTTCACACTCTGCATTAACTGAAGATAATCGATTATGATTAAATCAAGACCGCTTTGTTTTTGCAGTTTCTTTGCTTTGGCTTTAATGTCAAGGGCGGTAATATATGAGCTGTCATCAATGAAGATATCCATATCTTTTAGTTCTTCCGTTGCTTTGTTAAACCGGTCTTCATATTTTTTAAAATTCTTTTTTGAAAGCCATGACCGGATAGATAATAACCTTCGGGTGAGTTTCCGTTTAGACATTTCAAGGCTGAATATGGCGACCTTTTTCTTTGCGTGAAATGCGGCAAAATCCGCGATGTTTAGGGCAACTGCGGTTTTTCCAACTGAAGGCCTTGCGCCAATAATAACGAGGTCGTCATTGTCTATGCCTTCTGTCATTTTGTCAAACTCCATTATTCCCGTTTCAAATCCCCTTATCTCTTCATCGCTGTTTAGTTCCTTTTCTATCTGTTTAATATAATTTGCCGCTTTCTCAAGATCAGACTGTGCACTTGCTTTATAGTTAACGATTTTTAAAAGTATGTCTTCAGCATCATCAATTAACTCGTTTATATCTACGTTTTTCTCATCGAGTTTTGATAATTTAATACCCACGCGTTTGAGGTTTTCTCTATATCTGTTAAGCTTCAGCCGTTTGATATAATATTCGAGGTTTTCCGTTGTGTGACATAAATCGTTTAGTATTTCGTTTAAGTAATAAGTTCCCCCAACGGATTCCAGTTTGCCCTTTTCTTTAAGCTCCTCACTTAGAGTGATTACATCAACGGGTTTGTTTTCTTCAAACATGTTTATGATTTCAGCCATGATTTTTTTATGTCTTGAATTTCTAAAATCATCTACAACGAGTTTACCGATAACCTCATGCAAAGCGTTTTCATCAAAAATTATTGAAGCCAGTATGCTTTTTTCAATTTCCACCGTTATCTCACCTCCCGGATTTTATCAAGTTCTTCCTGTGACATCTGTTCATCCCCAAATGGAATCACAGAATTTTTTTCAAATAACGTGTTATTTAACTGTTTAGGAGGTACTGCCCATTTTGAGTATTTGTTCACGAAAAATCCAAGACTATGCTTAGCTGTATCTTTTGTGTAACTTGAGTTATCCGCAAAATAATTTATACACCGTCGCTCAAATTCGGTTTGATTGAATTTATCTAACTCGTTTTCACTGTAAGCTAAATTTATCGCTTTAACGAGACAGTTGTAGTCAACAACATCGATTTCACAGCGGCCAACCCTGTACTTTGAAAAGTTTGATCTGAATATTTTTTTAAGGTTTTGGTAAAGGTCATTAAGTTTTGGATTACTAAACCGGTATTTTTGGTTTTTCGTTTTTTTGTTTTGCATTGAGTTTGGAAATTCATTTTGCCTAGAATTTATTACTAGTTCTCTAGATCTATTCTGGGGGACATTAATGTCCTCAGTTTTGCCCAAAGTGGAGACATTTTTGTCCCCAGTAGTAGAGACATTAATGTCCCCAGTTGAGTTTTTAGTAGGGACATCAATGTCCCTAGTTTGGTTATAGCTTGTGTTGGTAGAGGAGTATTTTCTCTCTTGGGTGGAGACATCTTTGTGTTCACTTTGATTATCTTTTGAGCTGGAATGGTGTTGATTTTCGTTTTCCCGTTGTTCTTTGTATGTGGGAGTATTTGTCTGTTTCTCAAAATTATCAAAATGGGAATCGTGCCATATTTCTGTATAGTTTTTGTTTTTATCTTCAATAATGTGACCGAGAATGTATACGTTAGATTGTCCCCGTTTTCTGATAACCTTAAGAACTTTCCATTTTTCCTCAAGATTTTTAATTATCCGGGTTAACTGTTTTTTGTTAAAGCCGGTGAGATCTTGAAGATGTTTAAATTTCATCTTAACAGCTAAATTACCCTTTTTGTAAAACTCGTGTATTCCTGATCTGCTTCCGGTTTTGTAACGCCAGACATGACGTTTAAGAATTTTGTATATTGTTGAGTCGCTTGATAAATCAAATTTTATATACTCGGGATTGTCCAAGCGGTTAAAGTATTCTTTAACAAATTGCTTTTTATTGTCAGCCAATCGAAGGCCTCCTTACATGAACTCTTTTTAATTTTTGGGGTATACGTTATTTTTGTAGAAGTAGAACGGGTTCTTCGTCTTCTTCGTATTCGTTGTGAATTTGATAACAGTTGGTACACTTAGCACTGCTTGTTCCAAATTCATCTACCATATTTGCAACGAATATATCGATGTTGTGCTCCCCGTAAGTTTTTAATTCTTCTTCGATTAGCTGTAATTCTTCGTATGTAAAGAAAATCCCTTTTATATGGTCTTCTTCACTGTTGCAGTATCTGCATTGCATAATAACCTCCTTTATGGCGAAACTTTTTTTGTTTTTAGTAAAACCCCTTATGTATTAAAGCTGCTAAATCGCATCTGATAGACCATTTTTTTTACGTTATTGTTAAAAAAGTCGTTATTTATATACTTTTTTGTTATTTTTTGGTTAGTCTATCGACCTTATATTATAGTTATATTATAGTTATATTTTAGTTATATTTTGCGAATTGTCAAGCATTTTTAGTTGTTTTTTAGTTAAAAATTATGTGATCTGGGGTAGATGTTAGTACGGTTTACTGTTGATTTTGGTAATGAAGTTTTAAGTTTTATTTTCTTTATCTAAATGTTAGTATGTTTTTAAAATTTCCCGGTTTTTTACAATAAGGAATTTTATATTGTAAATTTTGGCTGTTTTTTACAATAAGGAGTGGTTCTTCTACAGGTTTCGCTGAATGAAGATTAACCGGCCCGCA
>CALGPD010000090.1 GCA_937960625.1 uncultured Spirochaetia bacterium
GTATAGTAGTTTACAATTCATCTTTTGAATCACGGATACTAAGCCAGACAGTTAATTCATGCGGTATTTCCAAATCATGGTTAAATAATATAATAAAACGGTTTTTTGATTTAAGTATTCCATTTGAAAACTATTATTACTATCATCCAAATCAAAACGGAAAAGTATCTTTAAAAACCATTCTACCCATACTAACCGGGCATTCATATTCAAACCTAAATATCGGAGAGGCATTGGATGCGGCAAATGAATATATGCGCGTTGTTTTTACCCAAGTAAGTGAACGTGATAAGATACAAACGTTTAATAATTTAATTGAATACGGCAAACTCGATACTTTGGGTTTAATAAAAATTTTATATAAACTAAAAGGGATGATTGATTAATAAATACAAAATACTTTTATATAATTAAACATTTTCTGCCACAATACATTTTTAAACTCATTAAAACTCTGTTCCCGGTCTTTAACGTTATCCGTGAATACTTTTTTAAGATACTCATGATTATCAATAAATTTATTAATTTCTTCCGCATTTAACGTTTTAATTTTATTATAAAGGGACTTGGTTATATCAAGCCACTTTTTATATTCGTCAGGATAACGGTTAAAATATTCTTTTAAATATAAGCCGTCTTCAAGCTGCCAGGGTTCAATATAATCAGTATAGTACTTGTTCAAAAAGTCCTTAACATATTCACCGAAAAAATAACTTTCAAAACCAATATAACCCTTTTTATGGGTTATCCAGTCCATTACTTCAACCTGATTATCATCAAGCTTGGAAAACATTTCTGATGATACTTCTATCATTAAATCGCTGGCTCTTTTAAAAAGATTATTATCACTATCTCCATTATTGAAAAAAGAATATTTGTCAGAGATACGTTCTTTATAAAAATTAAGGTAAGTTTTTGCTAAGTTAAACCAAAACATTGTATATTCCGAATATTTTTTCTTAAAGTAATTTAACTAAATATAAAGAAAAATACAATAATATTGTATAGAAATACCTAAAAGCTCTTGTATAAAAAAACCTTTAAATTCTTTTTATGAAAAACTGATTTCTAAAAACAAATATTTCGTTCCAAGCCTATATTTGATGTCCCAAATTCTTTTACCTAAGATTAACTTACTTGATTTAAAAATCATACTGACTATAATTATATTACAAACAATGTAATATAATAACCTATATCACATAGCCGGAGAAAATTATGAAAGCAAAATTAGTCCTAGGAACATTTATGTCACTTTTATTCTTACAATTTGGATTTTCATTAACCCGGGCAGATAAAGCTTTATTGAGCGCTGCTGCAAAAGGAAATTATTGGAAAGCCAGAAAAGCTATCCGCAAAGGAGCCAATGTTAACGCTAAGGGTAAATCGAACAATACTCCTCTACACAATGCCGCTTTCCGCGGTGCATACAATATTGCCCGGCTGCTAATTGCTAAGGGAGCCAATGTCAATGCGAGAAGACGAGGCACAAACAGAACACCTCTACACCTTGCTGCTTTCCGCCGTGCATACAATATTACCCGGCTGCTAATTGCTAAAGGCGCTAATGTCAATGCGAGAGATTGGCCAGGCGACACACCACTTAGTATAGCTGCTGATAGAGGAGCATACAATATTATACGATTTCTAATTGCCAAAGGCGCAAAAGTCAACAACAAGGGTAGAGGAGGTATGACACCTCTTCACTTCGCTGCAGCAGGCCGAAGAAGAAATATTGTACGTCTGCTCATTGCTAAAGGCGCAAAAATTAACTTAAAGGATGAAAAAGGCCAAACCCCTCTTCATACGGCTGCTTTCCATGGCGCATACCATATTGCGCGTCTGCTCATTGCTAAAGGCGCAAAAATTAACGCAAAGGACAACCAAGACCAAACCCCTCTTCATATTACTGCTTTACTGGGTAAATATGATATTGCCCGCTTGCTCATTACTAAAGGTGCATACGTCAATCCCCGGGATAATACTCAAAGCACACCTCTACATAGAGCTGCTTTCCGTGGAAGATATAGTATTGTCCAATTGCTCCTTATCAATGGTGCAAATGCTAACGTAACGGATTCATCTGGATTAAAACCGTCAGACTATGCTCTATCCTTCCCTAAGATAAAAGCGCTTTTCCGAAAGTATGGGAGTAAGTAATACTCCTCAGGTTAGTTGCAAAGTGTGGTAAACTCTTAATAATTAACTATAAAATTGGGTATAATATAATTTTAATTGCACTTTACTTTGCTTTGTATAATATAAATATTTCTATCCACTTAAATACGTGAGTTTCGATTTAAAAAAATTACTACAATTTATTAAAGTTTTACGTCACTGCGAGGAGCCTAGC
>CALGPD010000091.1 GCA_937960625.1 uncultured Spirochaetia bacterium
CTTCATCTCTAACTAAAACGCACATTCTATAATATTTCCCGGATACGAAATCTGCGTTGGAAAGTTTAAAGAAATATTTATAACCATATTGCTTATATCCCATAGATAGTAATTGGTCTTCTACCGGCTTTTTTTGCCACGGTTTTAATACCTGTGCATTTTTATTAAGTTCATCCACGTTTGAATAATTTTCGGTTGTAAATCTGACGAGTTTATACTCTAAATTTTCTTCCGAAGTTTTATTATCAGTTGATGGTTTAATGGCAACAATAATATCTATCTTATTAATAATATCGAACGTAAAACTCGATACAGTTGGAGCAGAAATATCCTTATCATCACCAGATGGTTTATCTTCATCCTGATTGGTTTCAGTTTCCTGTTCTTCCGTTTGATTATTAATAGCAATATTTTCATCTCCGGGAGTATTTGGTACAGATAACATGGGATTTTTTCCTGTGCAGGAAATCAAGAACAATAATAAGAATAATGTAAAAAAACGTTTCATGAATATTCCTTATGTGAAAATTCATTTATTATATATTTTAATTATATTATTTTTCTTTCAAAAATTATATTTAAAAAATATTATTTTAATATTACTTTCATAGTAAGACAAGATACGCAATTCCCATCTGAAAACCAGATGGGAAAGACGTTAAATTATATTAAATTGAAAATTATTTTATCTAAGCAACGATTAATCCATAAACTTTCCCCACTAAAGTTGAAAAAACTATAACCAATAATACATATGTAATAGTTTTTTTCCAACCGAGTTCCTTCTTAATTACAATCATTGACGGCAAAGACAATGACGGCCCGGCGAGTAATAAGGCGAGCGCAGGCCCCTGACCCATATCAGCTTTCAATAATATCTGCAATATAGGAATCTCGGTCAATGTCGCGAAGTACATAAAAGCTCCGGAAAAAGATGCTATAAAGTTGGATAATAATGAATTGCCTCCGACGAATTTTGCTACCCATTTAGTTGACACTATACCTCTATGTCCGGGTCTACCCAATAGAAACCCGGCAATAACAACGCCGATAAAAAGTAAAGGCAATATTTGTACGGCAAAATCTCTCGATGACCTTACCCAATCTGATAACTCGTTCTTTTTAAACCAGGCGAAAAGCATGAATATTAATATAACACCGAGAACTGAGGTAATTATATATTTAGCTTTAAAAATTGAATTCCATAGCCCGCCTATTGCATTTCCTGATGACGACCAATTTATAAAGACCAAAATGCCAATCATTACTGCCATAAACAACGAGTTTTGTAATAAAGTCCTTGAAACTTCGCCTTCCGGCTTTTGAAACACTGCAAGTTCATCAGTGCGTTTTTCATCACTTTTTCTAAATATTAAATGCATTATATATCCGATTACAACGGCAAAAACCATTGCCATTATTGCTCTGGCAAGCCCGATTTTCCAGCCCAAGACTTTTGCAGTAAGTGTAATCGCAAGCACGTTAATAGCCGGGCCTGAGTATAAAAATGAAACAGCCGGACCAAGTCCAGCACCTTTTTTGTAAATACCTCTGAATAAGGGTAAAACTGTGCAGGAACACACTGCAAGTATTGAACCTGAAACCGAAGCTACAGAGTAAGCTATTACTTTTTTTGCTTTCGGTCCCAGATAAGCAATTACTGCTTGTTGATTAACAAATACTTGAATTGCTCCAGCAATGAAAAAAGCCGGAATTAAACAAAGAAGAACGTGTTCCTTAGCATATTCAGAAAGCATTAAAAACGCTTCGTTTATGGCGTTTGAAATTAAAAAATTGTCAAACGGAAGAAAATACGCGAAAAGGAACACACTTCCAAGAATAATTAATTTTTTATTCTCTGAATCATTCATACTCATTAGCAGCAGCATCCTTTAGTTATTTCATTTACTGCGCTCATAATGTTTTCATCATCAACCGCGGTTTTGCCCTTTTCAAACCCTTTCTCAGTAAGGATTATATGCGTTTTAGGCAGCGACATTTTCTCAAATACTTTTTTTCCGCAAGCAACCGGACATCCATCAATAACAATATTTTCTTCGGATGCATTAGCAGCTTTTATGTAAGATTCAACTTCAGCACCGATTGCAGCAAGACAATACATTTTTCCGAAACCGGATTTTGCCATTCTTCTTGCCGATGCGTCAGCCAGCTTACCTACATCGGCAGCTCCCGAACATGCAAAAATTAACTTTGTTTTGTTCTCTTTTCCGTTTGAACAACTACATTCACTCATTTGATTTCTCCTGTAATTAGTTTAATAATATTTTTTTCAGATAACAACTTACCTGAAGATTTCACTTCCCCATTAATCACAAGCGCGGGAACTACCATAATACCCATATTCATAATCATTTCAGCATCGCTAATCTTTTCAACCTTTGCATCAAGGCCTAAAGTGCTAACCGCATTCTGTGCCTGTTTTTCAAGCATTTTACACATGGAACACCCCGGCCCGTAAATCTGAATAATCATTGTTTTCCTCCGCGTTCATTGAATATGTGAAAGTATAATCACATATTCACATAATAGTTAATACATCGAAAAAAGTCAATATGAAAACAAAAAAAAAAATTTATTTAATTAATTATTTGGCCGGTACACGCAACGGCTTCAATCAGGCAGCGGGCTTTTAAAAAATAAATCCGGGACGTGCCCTCTTCTTTGTAATCAACAATAGAGTTAAAACGTAACACGTTGAGATGCTTGGAAATGCCGCTGCGTTCTTTATTACCGATTAGGCCGGATATTTCGTTCACTGACAAGTCTTTTTCATACAAAAGATGAACGATTTTCAGCCTTGTTTTATTTGAAATGGCTTTAAAAATATCTGCCTGTTTTTGCAACAGCTCATCGCTTATTTTATTATCCATGAAACAAATATAACACATTTTGCATAAACCATGAAGAACAAACAAAAACGGAAGGCAAGAAAATGATATAAGTAAATATTAAACCAAACGGAATTGCTTGGCTGACGCCTGCTGGAGACTGTACCCGGGCGGTTACTACACGGATGTTCGCAGTGAATTAAATCAGGTGGCTTAATAAACCATTGGTAAAAAGCAAGGTCGCTGCGGGGAACGAAGTGACGAAGCAATCTCGTTATAAATAAACCAAACGGGATTGCCTGGCTGGCGCTAACAGGTGACTATGCACAAAGGTATTTTTATCTTATCCGTTTTACTTCATACGTTCTTAGGTTAACAATGTACTTTCTGCCTTTTTCATTAACAACGAGTAAAACCTGAGGATGCCTTAATAGTTTCATTGATTTAATAAAAACGTCCTGAACATCGCGTTCAAGGTTGGGTTTATAATGAATCTTGTACACTAAAACCGTTCTAACAAGTTTATTTAAACGGCCTTGTCTAATTTCAATAACACCGCCGTTTTGATTATACCGGCTTGACCTTGCCCAATGCCTGACAACGATTTTTTTGCCTTTAAAATACACAGGCGGAATAGATCTAGGCCCTCTTCTTTTTGCGAAAGAAAATACTGTTGTGAATATAAATATTGCAATGAATACATTTTTCACGTTAATTCTCCTTTATTTGATAACTAACTATAAAAATACCAACACTGCAGAGGGAATTCTAGACCAAAATTCAATATTTCTTATAATTATATATCATTCAACGCAACAGATTAAGGTAAATTTCCATGTTTAGATTTCTATCATATATAAATAATTATTTTTTAGCGAATTGCTAACTATCCATTATAGAGATGTTGAATTGCATCGTCTCTACACACAAATTATTTATAAAATTAGTAAACATCATCTATTTTATTACACTTATATTCAGCCATAAAATCATCATTATGCCTTTTCTTTTCAATTTCAAACCCGGCTCTTTTTATCATTCCCTCTAATATCCATGTAAACGTACTGTACTCATCCCGGATATGCGTTTTAATTTCTTTGGTAAACTCCTTGCTAACTTTAAGTTCAAACTCAGATATCCAGCCGTTAATTTTTTCTTTATAATTTGCCGGAGGAAAGTTAAAAACAACGTCGTTTATATATAAAATACCTCCGGGTTTAAGCATTTTGTTCATATTCAACAAAGCAGCCTGTTTCCAGAAATCAGGCAGGTGATGAAAAGCAACTTTTGATATTATCAAATCAACAGGTTCTCCGGAATGTTTATAGCTTAAAAATCCCGAGTGGATAAACTCCACGTTTCCTGTGTTGTTTTGATTAATTTTCGTTTTTGCCTGCTCAATCATAATTTCTGAAACATCCACAGCGAATACTTTTTTAAACTTTTCCGCTGCAATTGTTGTGAATACACCTGTACCGCAGCCTAAATCTATCATTGACATTTCACCGGGGTTTTCAAGGCAGAGAAAACTCAACATACCGGCAAATTCTTTCTCAAAATCCCTAAACTGTTCATGGCGTCTATCGTAGTTTTCCGCCTCATGCGCATCGGAATAATCTACTCCGCTGTGTTTAAATTCGTTGTATATCCAATCATGCATGTTTTTTACTTACTCTGTGCAAATCCAATGAAATAACCCATTTGCCCGATAAAAATATTTTTATCCGCTGCAGCTGGCTTTGAGTATAAATAATACTTGCCTTTCCATTTATAAAAATACCACCTGAAATTGTTAAATATTTTTTTACTAAAAATAATAGCACTACCCCGGATTCTAAAAGTTCCGCTTATATTTTTCGTTCTTTGCTTAACAGGCCGGACAGAATAATCCCAGATTTTTTGCGTTGTGTGATATTTAAAACCTTTTGCCAAACTAAGGCCCACAACCGTTGTGCCTACTGATAAAACCCAAGGCTTTACAAACAACTGTTTCGTTTCAAGGAAAAAAGCGCTGAACATATATCCCGTTTTGCCGGAAACGGTTTTTATTTTTGCCCATCTGCCTTTATACTTCCCTATTTTAGTTGCCCTGCCTACATATCTTAAAATAGTAACAGGCTGTCCGTTAACAACGGAAAAAATAACAGTAGAACGCAATCCCGGGCGGTTTCTCACATTCACGGTTTTACCGAAAACTATTGCAGAATTATGAGAGTAATAATTAAAAGAGTATGACTTTGAAAAATTACCCGAAATACAAAGAATCAAAAGAAAAAAACAAAATGAAAATGCAAACTTTTTCACAATTTTACCTCTCAGATAATATTTATAACTATATAATCACCTGTGCTGGAATAAATCAACATTTTTTTAATAAATCTATATACGTAATATTATAAACAATATCCAGTTTAATTAAACTTAATAATGCCAAATCAAATAAAAATATATAATTAATAATTTCTTCATATAAAGTTAACCGGATAACGCTAATATCTGGTATAAAATGTAAAAATAAAAAGGAGGTTATTTTATGAAAGGTAACAATAAAAAGACTACCTCAAGTAAATTAATCGTTTTCTTGTCTCTAATTATGACTTTGTTAATCGTTTCAGTTATAACTTTTCCCGCATGTTCTAACAAACCCGCAACGGTTTCAGTAAATTATAAGTATAACGGGAAAACACCAAAATATGTTTTCTTATTCATCGGTGACGGTATGGCAATGCCGCAGATTAACTCAGCGGAAACATATCTTGCATCAATGAACAGCAATACTCCGGGGCAGCCTGTTAAACTCAGCTTTACACAGTTTCCTTCTCAGGGTTTAACGACGACGCATTCATCAAACGCGTTTATCACCGACTCTGCTGCTGCTGCAACCGCAATAGCATGCGGATACAAAACAAAATCCGGCGTAATTGCAATGGACCCTTCTGCTCAAACCAAGCATAAATCCATAGCTACTTACGCAAAAGAAAAAGGTATGCGTGTTGGTATCGTATCAAGTGTATCAATAGATCATGCGACACCGGCTTGTTTTTACGCATACAAAAACAGCAGAAAATATTACTATTCAATTGCTAAACAAATGGCTGATTCAGGTTTTAACTATTATGCCGGCGGCGGCCCTAAAGGAGATAAAAAATCCAAGCGTAAAGGCAGAGAAAGCATTATGTCAATTATGAAAAAAGCAGGATATAAAATTGCTTCTGATAAAACAGCTTTCAACAGCATCAACAATTCTGATAAAAAAGTATTAGCGTATGATAAATATTTAGACAGTGACTATGCTTTATATTTTGAAATGGATAGAAAAAATGACAGTATTTCACTTGCCGAGTTTACAAAAAAAGGCATTGAAGTATTAAAAAATCCAAAAGGGTTCTTCTTAATGGTAGAAGGTGGAAAAATTGACTGGGCATGTCATGCTAATGATGCAGGCTCATCAATCAAAGATACTATAGCATTCAATAACTCTATTAAAGTTGCTCTTGAATTCTATAGAAAACATCCAAATGAAACTCTTATAGTCGTAACCGGTGACCATGAGTGCGGGGGTATGACACTTGGTTTCGCGGGAACAAAGTATAAAACTTTTTTCAACAAAATTAAAAATCAAACACAATCATATATTGAGTTTGATAAAGTATTAAAAAAATACAGAAAAACTCATACTGCAAAAAACGCAAAAATTTCTGATTTATCCGGTGCTATTAAAAAAGCTTTCGGTATCGATGTAGCTTCACTTAACGCGTTCCATAAAGAAAGATTACAAAAAGCGTTTAAAGTAAGCATGAACTTGCCCAAAGATAAAAAAGAATTAAAAAAACTTAGAAAAGACCCAAGATATTGGAACAGATATGGCGGTTATGATCCGTTTAGCGTAACCTTAACTCATATCCTAAACAATCTTGCAGGTATAGGATGGACATCATTTTCGCATACAGCCGTGCCAGTACCCACATTTGCAATCGGTTGTGGACACGTTTTATTTAACGGATATTACGACAACACAGATATTTTCAAAAAAATGATGAAAATTATGAAGCTAAAATAACAACTTTTAAACATAAACTAAGGGCAGAGAGTTTGCTTTCTGCCCTGTTTTTTTTATTTTATAAATTATTATTAGGGATTAACCATGAATAAAAAACTTGATAAAGCTTTTGTACTCATAACGGCAATTTTAACAATAATATTATTTTTCATTCCCACTGGTTTTGAACCAGATCAACCAAAGACAAATTTTAAAGTCAAGGCAAAAGTAATCGAAGTGGATAATTCCGATGTAAAACAATTCCGTATCATTAAAACAGGGCCGCAGCAAATTAAAATCAAAATATTGGATTCAAAGTTTAAAGGACAAACCGTAACCGCAATAAACACCTTAATAGGTAAAATGGAATTTGATAAAGTCTACCGTAAAGGAGATATTGTCTATACAATTCTTGAAACCAAAGGTGATAAAATTATAGTTGCAAACGTTATTGATAGATACAGGCTGAATGTTGAATTTATTCTCCTCGTGATTTTTATTCTACTCGTAGTCTTATACGCAGGATACACAGGCATGAAAGCAGTATTATCTTTTGTTTTTGCAACGTTAATCATCTGGAAAATTCTTCTTCCAGGATTTTTAAAAGGAATAAACCCGATTTTTCTCTCACTTGTCGTTGTAATGGCTTTAACTTTTGTAATAATCTTTCTAATCGGCGGGTTAACCAAAAAAGGCTCCGTTGCTTTCTTAGGCGCGATGTCGGGTGTACTGTTAACGTGTTTACTTTCAATAATTTTCGGTAACCTTTTTAAAATCTCCGGAGCTGTTAAACCTTTTGCGGAAACCCTGCTTTATACCGGTTTTCCAAATATCAACCTGACAAATATTTTCCTTGCCGGTATCTTTATAGCATCATCCGGCGCAGTCATGGATATTTCAATGGATATTGCAGCTTCGATGCAGGAGATAACCCTGCAAAACCCCAAAATCCCGCTACATGAACTGATAATGTCCGGCTTTTCCGTTGGTAAGGCAGTTATAGGAACAATGACAACTACGTTATTATTAGCGTATTCAGGTGGATATACAGCCATGCTTTTGGTTTTTATCGGCCAGCGCACCCCAATCTCCAATATCTTAAATTTGCAGTATATCTCATCGGAAATTCTGCATACTTTAGTAGGGAGCTTTGGCCTCGTTACCGTTGCCCCGTTTACAGCAATAATAGGCGGAGTTATTTTCGCGCATAAAAAGGAAAAATTTTCATATATATTTAAACTCATTTTGAATGGAATTGTCAACAAATTCATATTTTGGAAAAAGCCTGGAAAATAAAACCTTACAGCTTTGCATAGTAAAAATCTAATTAAACTAAATAAGCAGCTTAAATGACATAGATTATAAAGAATAATTTTAAAAAGTTTTTGATTTTTAAATACAAATGATATAAAATATAACCGAAATCAATAGGATTTATTACAATGAAAAAAGTATTTATTTTTTTAATATTTCTTTCGTTTTTAACAGGTTGTATGTCAATAACTGAACAAATTGCTAATATCAGACAGGCTATTTATAGAGGCGATTTGAAAAAATTAAAAAGGCTTTTAGACGGCGGTGTGGATATCAATTTTCCCGATAAAAACGGAAATACTTTTCTTATCTATGCAACCAGATTAAACAGGCCCAAAATAGTAAAATTCTTAATTAAAAAAGGTGCCAAAGTTGACGAGGTCAATGATAAAAACGAAGCAGCTTTAACAATAGCAATGGAATATAACAACTATGATTGTATTATAGAACTAATAAAGGGAAAAGCTAATCTTAATATGAGGCTGCGTGAAAATTACACGGTATTGCATTATGGAGTTTCCCAGAACAAGTACGAAATTGTTAAACTCAGCCTAAAATACGGGGCTGATATTAATTCGGGCACAAAGTTAGGTGATACACCAATATTACTTGCTGCAAAACTAGGCCGGTTTGGAATGCTTAATTTTTTAAAAAAAGTTAAAGGCGTTAATTTTAAAGCAAGAAATCTATATGACCAAAATGTAATTATGTTTCTAGCAGCAAGTTTTCAAAATGATCATATAAAATTCTTCCTTGAAAAAGGGCTGGATGTAAACTCTGTTGACAACAAGGGTAATACTGCAATATTCTATGCTATTAGAAAACATTGTGATATTGCTGACCTTTATTTAAAATATCTTACAGTAAAATTTTTAATTAAAAACGGAATAAAAATTAATCACGGTAATGATGAAAACGTTACTCCATTTATGTTAGCTATCCAGCATAAAGCAAGGAGAGTTATTATGCTGCTTGACTCTCTTAAAGCAAATTATTTAGCCAAAACCAGCAACGGAAAATCCGTCTTTATGTATGCATGCGAAAACGGAAATATTGAATTAGTCCGCAAATTAGTTAAAAGAAGAGTAGATATTAACGGTAAACAGCATGACGGCAAAACTGTTTTAATGTATGGTATTGAAGGCGGAAACGTTGATATTATTAAAATTCTTTTAAGATTAGGCGCAAATGTAAAAGCTAAATGGAAAAGTTATACTCCTATTGATGTGGCTATCAGTGAAAAACAAGAAAAAATAATCTCATTGCTGATTATGTATAATGCTCTGAAAGGTAATAATACAAAGAAACTCGTTGCTCTGAACTGGGCCATGAAATACAGATATTTTCTCGCCATGGATACAATACTAAAAAAAGGTATAATAATAAAGCCTAAAGATATTAATGCGCAAAATACCTTTTTTAGGGCAATTGAAAAAGGTTATACAAAGATTGTAAGATTTTTTATAAATAAAGGTTTTGATGTTAATATGCGCGCTGGATATGGAAAATATCCAATTACCATGGCAGTATCAGGCGGACATATAAAAATAGTAAGAATGTTAATCCGGAAAAGATGCAATATTAATATTTATGGATACCAAAATCCGCTTAAAATTGCGGTTGATAAAGGCTATATTGATATAGTAAAACTTTTACTGCAAAACCGGGCAAGATTTTATTCATATTATATTTCAAAAAGAAAAATGATAAACTGGGCGGCACAACATGGGCTAAAGAACATACTCATTTTGCTAATTAATAGAGGAGTTAGTGTGAATCTACGTAGTTCCAATGGGCTCGTTCCTTTAATGCATGCAGTTTACAGCGGAAATAAAGAATTAATTAAACTATTGCTGGATAACGGTGCAGATGTTAATATCGGTTTCAAATCATCAGGATATTCATCAAATTACAGCCAAACTTCAAATGATATTAATTATGAAGATGAGTATCAAAATAGCAGAAGGGGATATTCTTCAAGCAGTACCCGTGGATATAGAATAGGACAAAACGTATTAATGTGGCTTGTTCAAAGAGCTAATTATTCATTATTAAAATTTGTGGTAACAAATTGCGGAAGCATAAATCTTGGAAATGAAAACGGCAGATATTTACTCGTTTGGTCTATAAAACACGAATATAAATATATTTTTAGATTACTGATTAAAAAAGGTAAATGCATTAACGAATTAGATAGAACGGGAAAAACACTTTTATCATGGGCAATTGAACATGACAGAATTAAACTCGCTAAAATATTATTATCAATGGGCGCAAGTGTTAATATCAGAGAACAAAATAACGTTAATATTTTAA
>CALGPD010000092.1 GCA_937960625.1 uncultured Spirochaetia bacterium
GAGCAAGGCTTCTTAGAATGGCAAGAAGGGCTTTAAGAAGAGCAAGGCGCAACAAAGGCGGCCATAGAGTAAGAGCAATCGGTTTTATTAGAAGAGCTCTAAGGGCAAATGGACGAGGTAGAAGAGCTAGAACAAGAAGACTTATTACAAGAGCTATTCATCAAGTACGCATGGGTATCCGATATGCTAGAAGATACAGAAGACGACCTTACCGAAGAGGGCCGCGCCGTTTAATACCACCGAGAAGACATTACTAAAACTAGAATTTTATATTAAAACAAATTAAATGGTTAAGCATTAAATTTAAAGCGTATTTACAATTGAGTAAATGCGCTTTAAACTTTCCAAATTACTATAAAAATAATAAAAGATACTATTTATTTTTCACGTTGTTTCGATAATAAAGTATTGCTTTAAATAAAATATTATTACTTTGGAGGTATTGCTATGATTTTATCACATAACCATTCCTGTGAGCAAATAATTGAACATAGATTTTACCTTGTTAATCAAATAACTAAAACAAAAAACGAACATATAAGAGAAAAGTTAAAACTTCACCTGAATATTATTGATGAAATGCTTGATTCAAAGTTTCAACTAAAAGGAAATACATCGAACTAACCACAACGAATAGAATAATCAATTGCATAAAAAATGAAAGTTAAAAACCAATTTACATTAAACGGGAGGCTTACTTTTGCTTTTAGATCCTCCGGCTTGTTTGCCTATACGTTGATTTTATCCGTGCCTATTTTAGTAAAGAAGGCTGTTTTTGTTATTTTTAAGAAAAACTTCCTCCAGATGGGATATTGGATAAAGAATTAGCCTGTAGAGTTCACAGAGGAAAATGAAGATATTTAAACGTTATTCTAACTCTATTATAAAATCAAAGATTAAATTGAGTTATTATAATTTATAGTTTGATTTTACTTTAACTTAAAACCCTCCGGCAAACTCTGTGGCTAAATAAAAAAAACCCTGCTTTTGCTTGAAAGCGCAATGCTTGGTTTAGGATGAAAAATTATCATTGTTAAAATAATAATAAATTTTATAAATAAATTGACCGTATGAATAATAATACTATATTTAACAGTACTTTACTTTACAGCAGGGTGCCGGAATGTTAAAATCAGGTAATCAGCTTATTAAAATGCTTGATGAAAAACTACTGGATTTAGAGCGGATTATTAGTGAAATTGACATGGATGACGTTGTCAGAAGAGAAATTATGACAACAAAGGAATTCGCTTCATACTCAAAACTCTCATTTGAAAAAATTTCCGAATTAAAAACTCAAAAGAAAATCCCATACTATGAAGCTTTAGACCGTGTCTACTTCTATAAAGAAGATATTGACAATTGGATGAAATCTGATGAATACATTTCATTATTAAAACAATCAACCAGAGAAGCCGGGTAACTATCCTGAGAAATACCACGCTGTTATATCAAACAACACAGCGAGAATAGACAGTATAAATATTATATAATAATTATAGTTTTCTTTTGATTTATCAATGGATTTTAAAACGTAAAACAATGCGCTCCTGTCATGCTCTGACAATTCTTCCTTGTTCTCCAGCTTCTCTAGAAGTTTATTATCAAGAATAACATTTTTTCTCTTTCTGGATATTATAAATCTATATAGAAAAAAGAAAAAATACCCTATAATACCAATATACCAGATAAGGCGGGTAAGTGATTTATAATAATACTGAAAAACAATTAATACCCTAAAACATATAGCGGAAATAACACCAATAATAAAAAACAGATAAACGATAAATTTTGGTAATGTATTAAAGTTGTCCGGTTTAAGCATTTTTCGAACCTTATATTTTTTTATGCCCCACTCTATTTCAATCTAATAAATATATAATTTATAATTAATTTTTATTTATTTTAGCTTTGAAAAAATCTTCATTTATGCCGACTAACATGAAAAGCGTTGACAAAAAAACATTTACTGGAATATAATTGTAACGTGTAATAAAAAATATTATTATGAATAGAAC
>CALGPD010000093.1 GCA_937960625.1 uncultured Spirochaetia bacterium
GTTTATAATCCTGCCTTTGACTAAATTATCCAAACATTGCTTAAATTTATTCTTAGAATGTTCTTTAAATTTAAAAAATCTAAACATATCATTGATTTGGTTTATTTTAGAAAAATTATTATCGAATAACATAAGATTTCGCGAAACAAGCATGGATTTACTTTTAATATCTAAAATAATATATCCCTGAACTTGCTTAGAAGAATGAATATTATTAAATGAAGGTTTAAATTTATTCTCCATTAATTATACCTTGCTTATATAAATGTTTAATTAATATTCAATTCTTGGTGGATAATGTTAAGTATATAAATTAATGATATAGTATCTTATATCATATTTCAAGTGGATTTTATTAGTTTTAGAAAATCTTTTAATTTTTGTAAAATTCTTTCATTTTCATGAAATTTTTTCCCTTTGAGTTGAAAATTTATGCTTATCCGGCTTGTTTACAATAATTTGTAAAATTAAGTTTATTCAATCATTTACTTAACAATAATTTCATCTTATTGCAATATTATTGTTTTCAATATTTTTTAATATTATATATGAAAATTTATATTATGGAGTTTTTATGACTTTAACTCAGATTAGAATATTAAACTTCGGAATTGTGGCCGGTATTTCATTATTATATATATTATTAGAAAGAATTTTTCCATATAAAGAACAGAAACTTTTCAGAAAAGGATTTTGGAATGACCTTATTTTTTATTCACTAATTCAAAGCGTTGTTCTTGGAATAGGTATTTCATTTTTGATTGAATTTATAGACAATACTTCTGGTATATCACGCTTTAAAATAATAAGCCATTGGCCTGTATATTTACAGGTTATTTTCTTCGTTGTCACTCACGACTTATACATTTATTTAATGCACAGGTGGCAGCATAGAAACAAATATTTATGGCGTACTCATGAAGCTCATCATACCCCTGAAGACATTAACTGGTTAGCCGGAGCAAGGTCTCATCCTGTTGAAATTCTAATTAATCAATTTATTGAGTTTGCCCCAATAGTTTTACTCGGTGCTCCTCCCGAGGTTGCTGTTTATAAAGCCACTATTAGCGCGATTTGGGGATTACACATTCACTGTAATATACGGTTTAATACAGGCTGGCTTCAGTATATTATAAACGGCTCTGAGATGCACCGATGGCATCACGCGCCCAAAACAGTAAATACTAATTTTGCCACAAAGCTTGCTTTTTGGGATTGGTTATTCAAAACGGGAATAAACCCTAAAGATAAAAAGATTGACACTTACGGAACCAAACTGCCCGGCTGGCCTGAAAAAAACTATTTTAAACAAGTGGCATTTTCATTCAGGCCTTTTAAAAGAAAGAAAAAATAATAAAGTATTACATATTTAACGTTCTATTAACAATATTAATTTGAAATATATAGCGATTAAGTTTCAATGTAGTTGAAATATTATAATTAAAGCTTATACTTATAAGCATTAAGGTTTACATATAGATAATGTAAATATTTTTTAAATTACTTAGGAGGAAAAATGAGTAAAAAAATCATTTCCGTTGTAATCGTTTTAGTTACAGTGGGGTTATTATCAAATGCTTATCCAAGAAGAAGGGGAAGAATCTCTCTTGAAAGCGCAATCAGCAAGGGCAGGGGAAGATTCTTACTTAGAAATGAATCTGCCTCAATCCCAAGCATGCCTAAAACAATTGATGAGTTTATCAACCTTAGAAAAGAAATAGGCAAAACACCTAAAGGCGCGGCAGTGTTATTCATTATAGCCATGGCTACTTTTGTTAAAAATAAAGACCTTGGAACCAATTTTTTCACTCTAGTGCTTGACAGGTATTATATATCAAGATATTGCAGACGCATTGCAAAATTTAAAGGATATTGCCCTAACCGTAGAGCAATGTATTTTATAAACAGACTGCATAGTAAAAAATATTTACCCGGTATTTACGTTAGGGATACTACGGTAAACAACGCGTATAAATTTTCAACACCCGCGACTATCACATTTAACCAGGCAACAATTATAAACAGAAGAAGATTAAAACTATACATTAACACAACATCAGGGAACAGAGCGCGCCCGTTAGGTATGAAAAAAAGCAATAACGGTTACTGGAAAGCAAACAACTTTTCATCGTTTTTCATAGGCGGTTCAAGAGAACCTAAAAACGAACAACCCGATGACCTTTAATAGATAATTACTATATATAAAGCTGTCCTTTTTTTTAGGACGGCTTTTTTTATAAATCCCCCGGTTTGTTTTGAACAACGTTTTTTAAGAGAAACTGCCCACAGATGGAGAAGGATTCATAAAGGATGGGAGACGAAGAATTTAACGCGGAGGGAAGATGAGGAACGCGGAGGTTTAGGAGATATTTAAGCCATAAGAG
>CALGPD010000094.1 GCA_937960625.1 uncultured Spirochaetia bacterium
ATATAATGCTGTTTCTTATCTAACCGAGTTAACTATTCATTATTTATACTATTCAATAGCTTTTTTAACTCGTATAAGAGAATTTCATATGTATGCAGGGGGGTATTTCGGGTCAATATTATATACAAAGGGTAAAATAAATCCCTATCTTGTAGTAGGTACCGGACCTCATTCTTATGAAATCGATAACAATAAAGACTTATTTACAAATCCGGATATGGGTATTATAATTGGCGCAGGGTATACATTTAAAAATTTGCCGGGGGGAGCAAAATTTATAATATCTATTGAAATGAAAATTAAGTTAAACCCGGTTATTGATGTTGATAAACTTAAATCATATATTACTGCTGATAAATATGATTCAGTTAAGGATGTTAAAGTAATGAGTTTATTCGTTAATTTTAGTATATTGTTTGGTGTGTAATTTATATACCGAATAATAAAGAAAGTTTTACGTTAAATAGCATTAATCTGGCATCAATATCTTTTGTAGTCGTTAATGCCTGAATATAACATTCTGAAGTGAAAGCCAGCCTGAAGTTTTGGCTGAATTTAAACATATATCCCAGGCCTATCATTCCTCCAAAATTAATTTCTCTAAAATCAACACTAGCCTCCGGCTCAACACTTAATCCGTATTGGCCAAACGGCCCAAAATATAAAAGAAACCTGTCATTAAAACGGAAAACAACTCCCATACTTGCAGTTAAGAATTGATATGTTACTGTACTTTCAAAATTAGTGCTATTTTCATTTATCCTTGTTAGTTGATAGCCAAAATCGAAGAAAAAACCTGCTATTTTATGACGGAAAACCATAATTCTTAATCCGCCATCAGCACCGGGTAAAAGATTCCTCGTTGTTTTTGTATTATCATATACGCTTCCAAAAGGATAACCCAAAACTGTACCTGCTGTTATACCGATAAAAGAAATCCTGGCAATGGTTAAAGCATTAGTTTTATCAGAGAATTTAGCTCCATCAGTATTTGCTCGTCTGAAATTTGTATCATGAATATATGAAAATCTAAAGTCACCGTTTTTAAGGTCGGCTTTATAGAAATTTGTTTTATTTAAGTTTGTATAACGGCAGTCCGCGTTAATTAAAATACTATATGAGAAATTTGAATTTGAAAGGTCTGATTTTGTCAGATCAGCTTGTGATAAATTCGCACCTGAAAAATTTGCGCTTGATATATCTGCTTGATTTAATTTAACTTTTATAAATTTTGAACCTGATAAGTTAGCTTTTTGAAAATCAACAGCTGTTAGTTTTGCGCCGCTAAAATTTAGATTTTTTAAATTTTTTCCGGACAGGTCAAGCCCCGCCATATCAGATTCTAAAAATATACATTTATATAAAATTGCTGACTTAAGGTTTGTTTTACGCAGATATGCTCTTGAAAAATTTGAATAACTGAAATTTGTTTTATCAGTATCTGAATTCTTTAAATTTGAGGATGTGAAATTACAATTCCTTGCGGTTGTATTGGTGAAATTAACATCCGTCAGTTTGGATTTAATAAATGTTGAGCCGGTAATATTAGCGAGTTTAAAGCTTGCACCTGACAGATTAGTATTGTTAAAATTTGTTTTTATGCATATTGCTTTAGTAAAAATAGTTTTAACGAGTTTTGCTTTTGAAAAATTAGCGCCTTTTAAATTTGCGTATGAAAAATTGACTTCCGATAAATCCATTCCGGCAAAATTACATTTAGTTAAAACAGCTTTTTTAAGTACGGCTTTTTTTAAAATAACCACGGTCAAATTTTGATTTGATAAATTCACTCCGGATAAATCTGAATAAGAAAAATCTGTTTTTGATAAAATGCCTTTTGAGAAATTAACTTGTATAAGTTTAGATTTGTTAAATTTAGTATTTGTCAAATCAGCATTTAAAAAGTCAATCTTATTGATTTTATTGTTAATAAATTTCGCGTCTTGCAAATTTGTTTTTTCAAAGTTTGAGTTGGAAATTTCTGCTTTATTAAAATCAGTGTTTTTTAAATCCGCTTTTAAGAAATTAGTATTGCTTATTTTTGCATTTATAAAAGTTGCATTCTTTAAATTTGAGTTTTTAAAGCTTGCGTTTTTAATAATCGCGTTATTAAAATTAGCTCTCTTTAAATCAATGTTATCAAAATTGTAACCGGTTAAATCCATGCCCTGAAAATTTGCCCTTATGTAATTTCCAATAGTAGATTTAATTTTTCCATTAGGGAATATTTCAATTTTTATCAGCCGATTTAAAGCTGTTTCAGGCACACTCACAGTTGAAATAATATTTACTATTCTATCAATATGTACAAATATTTCTCTTCCATCGGTTATTCCTGAGGCTTTTGCTGTAAGAATAGGGGCATTCTTAAAAACGTTAATGATTTTAAAGTGTACTATTAGTTTATTTTTAACAACGGAATAGTTACCTTCAATACGGTAATTAAAATTATTTTTAAGTAAATCATTTCTTGATAAGATAACGGGATTATATAAAGTTGAAAACGTGTTTTTGAATGCAAGGTTCAAACTTCTTGGCAATGATTTTTTAAAAAAACTGTAATCACTACTTCCGTTTGTTTGCTTAAAACCTGTAATAAAAATTTTGGCTTTATTCTTATCTAAAATTTTTATCATTTTCACGGCTTTTGCGGAATAAGAGATAAAATTTAAACATAGTATAAAAATCAGGCTGAATGTAATCTTTTTCATATAAAACCTTCTAAATTAATTATAACACTAAAACCTGAAAAATTGTAAAAAATATTTTGTTACAATTAAAGTAATTTTATAAAATTATACTTATAATAAATTATCGGTATAAAATACTATATAGAAATAAATTATTAGGTTTGTTCGATTATATGAATGATTAGGCTGGCTTGAAATTCTTGCAAATTAGGATAAAAAAAAGAAATATGGAATTTATAGATAACGTGATTTTTCTTCCAATAACTTTTCGCTTTCTTCTAATAAAGATTGTTTTTCTCGAAGCAATTTTATAAGATTTTGATTTAACAAGATAAATGATAAGTTTATTGTAAAATAATGAATTTTTACTAGTGTCTCATATACTGTTGTGTCTTCAAACATAGAATCAGCTATTTTTTTATCATAATGTGGTATAGGCCTAATTAAATCTTCCCCCGGGCAAAGCGGATTGTTTATGTTTTGTTTATTGATATTAACAACGCGTTCATTTTCAAGTTCCCATAATTTTTGATTATGAATATATAAAGATAGTTTTTCACTTATTTCGAATAGATTATCTGATAAAGCTTCTACAATAATAAACCCGGATTTATCTTTTTCACTTTCCACCTGGCCCAGATTTATATAATATTCAAAATGATTATAAGTAACGTGTATATAAGG
>CALGPD010000095.1 GCA_937960625.1 uncultured Spirochaetia bacterium
CTCAGGCAGTCTCGTAGTACGAGCAAAAGCATTTAAAACGAATTATGCCAGCAGCACGGGAATTACCGAAACATACAATTTTAAAGTAGCAACTCCGGTTGTATCATTAGCTGCGGGTAATTATGACAGCGCACAAACCGTAACAATCACATGCCCGGGAACAACAGGGGAAACTATAAAATATACTTTAGACGGCTCTAATCCAACAGGAGGAACCGTGATCGCGGACGGAGGTTCTTTCACATTACCATCTGCGGCAGGCACTAATTTACGCGTTGTTGCTATAAAAACAAATTATACAAACAGTGATGAAGTTGCGAGAGCTTATATTTTTAAAGTCGCAACTCCGGTTATAAGCCCGGCTGGCGGAACGAAAAACGTTGATACAGCAATAACCGCGCATAGTGATACGCCGGATGCTACTATATACTATACTACAGATGGAACTGATCCTGCTTCAAGCGGAACAAGACTTCCATTGGTTCAACCAGGCACAGGCTCAGTAACCATACCAAGGCCATCTAACTCTACATTTACAGTAAGGGTAATGGCTGAAAAAACGAACTTTACAAACAGCGATGAAGCAACATCCCGGACTTATACTTTTAAAGTAAATGATTTAAACGTTGACGTTGCTACCGGAACCATGAATAATAATACTTCGGTAACAATAACGAGCCCGACAACACCCGTGGATAAAATTTTATATAAACTCGACGGTACTGCTCCAACTCATGACGGAAGCGGAAACCCTACTGGGGGCACACTTGCATATTCCGGCGTAATAAACCTGCCTAATTCAAGTTCGTTTGAACAACTTCGTGCTATCGGATACAAGGCAGATTATCAAGACAGCAATATTGCAAGCAGAAACTATACATTTACCGTTGCAACATTAAACAGAAGCGTTGCAGGCGGCGTATATACTTCGGAGCAGACAGTAACCCTGTCAACAACGACTACAGGAGTACAGATAAGATATACAACTGACGGTACGGACCCTACAGGAGGAGGAGCGACTGTTGTATCTGCGTCTACTCATAACGTGAGTATTACTCAAACAACCCAGTTGAGGGCAATTGCAACGAAAACGAATTACAATAACAGCAACGGAGTAAACGAAACGTATACTCTTTCAGTACAAACACCGGTATTAACTCCTGGAGGTACTACTTCAAATTCAGATTTACCCCTTACTATTACATGCGGTACTTCCGGGGCACAAATTAAATATACCACGGATGGATCTGACCCTGCAGTAAGCGGAACAGCTGTTACAGGCACAAGCCCGGTAAATTTAACCCTGACATCAAACTTAACCGATGCAACGAAAACAACCATACGCGCAATAGGAATTAAAACGGGTTGGACAAACAGTGCTGAAGAAACTCAGGATTATACATTAAAAGCCGAAACGCCGACAATTGATGTACTCACAGGGACTTATACTAACTCTGTAAATGTAACTATAAGTGTTCCCACAGGGTGTACTGTTTATTATACAACAGACGGTTCAGTTCCCGATGCTTCTGATACTCAATATACGGGAAGTTTTGCGGTAACACAATCTTTGACACTTCGGGCTATTGCAATAAGAGCAGGATATGTGGATAGTGATGAAGCGGCTTCACAAACCTATGAAATAAAAATGAGCGCGCCAATAATTATACCCGTAAGCGGAACTTATCCGGGAGATGTAACCGTGTTATTTGGTTACAGCGGCAACCCTGACGGTATAAAATATACAACAGACGGCACAGACCCTGTATCAAGCGGAACAGCAGTAATCTATACCGGCCCGGCTGACCAGTTTACAATTCCTTCAGACGGACGCACAGTACGCGCAATATCGATTAAAGCAGGGTGTACAAACAGTAATGAAGCCACGGCAACGTACAACTAACGGATAAAATTCCCATTTATATTTATTTTTTCAACAAAAAATTTGCCTTAATTTTTAATATTTTTATATTTAAGTAACCTGTAGATAATTACGGGAATTTAATCACACGGGAAGATGCTTTAATCTTCTCAATTGTAACCAGAACTTAAAACTTTTTTAATATAAATTAAAAATATGTTTAATAAATTTTTTACGTTACCGGAGGAAAAAATTGCCATTTTCAATGAAAGAATTACTTGAAGCCGGGGTGCACTTTGGTCACCAAACACACCGGTGGAACCCAAAAATGAAACAGTTTATTTATACTGAAAGAAACGGTATTCACATTATAGATTTACAAAAAACTGTAGAATACGGAAGTATTGCCTACAACGCGATAAAAGAAATTGCGGCTGACGGCGGTAAGATACTTTTTGTTGGTACAAAAAAACAGGCTCAGGATTCTGTTAGAAAAGAAGCTGAGAGATGTTCTCAATATTTCGTAACCCACAGATGGCTGGGCGGAATGTTAACTAACTGGACAACCATTAGAAATTCAATTCAAAGGTTGAAAAAACTTGAAAAAATGGAAGTTGACGGAACTCACGAAGCTTTAACCAAAAAGGAAATTTTAAAGCTTAATCAGGAAAAAGAAAAGCTTGAAAGAAACCTTGGCGGTATTAAAGAAATGGATTCGCTTCCAGATGCCTTGTTTATTATTGACCCTAAAAAAGAAAGTATTGCGGTTCATGAGGCTGTAAAACTTAACATACCAATTTTTGGTATTGTTGATACAAATTGTGACCCTGAGAATATTAATTATCCCATACCGGGAAATGACGATGCCATCCGCGCTATTGGTTTGTTTTGTGAAATCATAAGTGAAGCTATTATCGAAGGCCAAAACATTGCCGGAAAAGAAATGATAGAAGAAGGTTTTGGCGATACACCTGATGATACTCCTTCGCAGGAAGAAGCTTCAAGTACAAAGGAAAGCGCTGAAGCGGAGAAAACTGAATCTACTGAAGAAAGTTCAAAACAAGAACCTGTTGAAGAAAAAGCTAAAGTAGAAACAGAGGAAAAAGAAGAAGAAAATAATGAAGAGCAGGATTCTGCTTCTGAATAAAATAAATTTAAAGGATTATAAACATGGCTGATATAAGCGCAAAACTTGTAAAACAGTTAAGAGATAAAACGAATGCAGGAATAATGGCCTGTAAAAAAGCATTAGTTGCAACTAGCGGAGACATGGATGCGGCTGAAAAATGGTTGAGAGAAAAAGGAATGAGTGACGCTGCTAAAAAAAGCGATAGAGAAACAGCTGAAGGCACTGTTGCAGTTTCAACTTCAGATGATTTAAAAAGCGGAGCTATTTTAGAAATCAAATGTGAGACAGATTTCGTTGCACGTAATAGTGATTATTCAAGTTTCGCTGCAGGGCTTGCAGATAAAACCGTTGCTCAGGATAATCCTACTGCGGATACGGTTACTTCAAGTTTTGAAGAAGATATAAAACAGGCTATTGCCAAATTCGGTGAAAATATTACAATCGGACAGGTTGGGAAATTAACAACCGATACAGGGATGGTTCAAAAATACGTTCACGGTGTAGGTAACATCGGTGTATTAGCATCTTTTAAAACCGGAAAAGCTGATACAGTAAAAAGCGATGATTTTGTTGCCATGACAATGGGTGTAGTAATGCATATTGCTGCAATGAACCCTGATTTTCTTAACAGAGATGATGTTACTGAAGAAACTTTAAACGAACAAAAAGAATTATTATCAAAAAAAGCTAAGGAATCAGGAAAACCTGATAACGTTATTGAAAAAATGGTTAACGGCCAGTTAAATAAATTTTACAGTGAAATATGTCTTTTAGACCAACCATATGTAAAAGACCAAAAGAAAAAAGTCGGTGATATAATTAAAGACACAGCAAAAAAAGTTGGCGATGAAATAACTTTAGAAAATTTTATTAGATTTCAACTTGGAGCATAAATGCCAGAATTAAAATATAAAAGGTTTTGCCTGAAAGTTTCAGGCGAAGCCTTAATGGGTGATGGTGAGCACGGAGTAATTGATCCTCATACGGTACATAGCATAGCGGACCAGATTGTTGAAGTTCATTCCATGGGATGCGACGTTATTGTAGTAATTGGCGGAGGTAATATTATCCGTGGAGATGTAGTTTCAAAGCAGGGAATAGACAGAAGTACGGCAGATTATATGGGAATGCTTGCAACGATTTTCAACGGCCTCGCTTTGCAGGATGCAATTGAAAAACTCGGTGTTGGTTCAAGGCTGCAATCCGCGATTCCAATACCTGCTGTATCCGAACCGTTTATCAGGCGCAAAGCTGTAAGGCATCTTGAAAAAGGTAGAATTGTTATTTTTAGCGCAGGAACGGGAAACCCTTACTTTTCAACCGATACTGCAGCGGTATTACGGACTCTTGAAGTAGGCGCTGAAATTGTATTAAAAGCAACAAAAGTTGATGGAATATACGATAAAGACCCGGTTACTAATCCCGATGCAATAAAATATAATGAACTTTCTTACATGGAAGTTCTTGACAAAGGCTTAAAAATAATGGATACTGCTGCTATAAGTTTATGTCTTGACAACGACTTACCAATTCTTGTTTTCAATTTACTGCAGGAAGGTAATATTAAACGCGTTGTTTCTGGCGAAAATATCGGAACTTTAGTGAGAGGTAAAAGATGATTAATGAAATAAAAAAAGAAGCTGAAGAAAAAATGAAACACTCAATTGAATATCTTGGTGATGAATTCAAAGGCATACGCACAGGCAGAGCCAATATTGCAATATTAGATACCATTAAACCCGACCCCTACGGTTCAGGAGCCATGCCTCTTAACCAGCTCGCTAATTTAAGCACTCCTGATCCCAAAACAATAGTGATAGAACCCTGGGATAAAAGTGTAATTCAAGCAATTGAAAAAGAAATCTTGGCATCATCATTGGGATTGAACCCTCAAAATGACGGTAAACTTATCCGGATACCAATCCCGCCTTTAACTGAAGAAAGGCGTAAAGAATACGTTAAGTTTACAAAAAGTAAAGCAGAAGAAGTTAAAGTTGCAATAAGAAATTTACGCAGGGAAGCAAACGATAACTTAAAACATCTCCAGAAAGACGGTGATATTACTGAAGATGAAGAAAAGCGGGCACATGATGATATTCAGAAACTTACGGACAAATATATTCATAAAATTGATGAAATGAGCAAGGAAAAAGAAAAGGATTTAATGGAAGTTTAACCTAAAGGACAATATGTGCTAATTCACGGGTTTGAAATAGATGAAACTAACCTGCCTCGTCACATTGGAATTATAATGGACGGCAACCGCAGATGGGCAGTAAAAAATAATAAAAAAAAATTAGAAGGCCATAGACAGGGTATTACAGCTCTAAGAGAATTATTAAACTTTGCTTATGATATTCTCCACCTTGAGATAATCTCGCTTTATTCATTTTCCACGGAAAATTGGGATAGAAACACTACTGAAGTTAGTTTTTTAATGAAACTTTTCTCATATTTTTACCGGTATGATTTTAAAGAAATCGTTAAAAAAAAGGTAAAAATAATTCATTCCGGATTTGAAGAAAACTTGCCTGCAAGGACTGTAAAAATATTAAATAAAATGACCGAACAAACCAAAGACTATGATAAAGGTATTATCAATCTTGCTTTCAATTATGGGGGAAGGCAGGAAATAATAGCAGGGATTAAAAAACTCTTTGGAGATATAAAATCAGGAAGTATTACAGAAGAAGAGATTACTTCTCAAACATTTTCTAATTATTTGTTTCATCCTGATATTCCTGACCCTGATTTAATTATCCGTACATCAGGAGAAATAAGGTTATCAAACTTCCTTCTTTGGCAATCCGCATATTCCGAATTATATTTTACAGATATTTATTGGCCGGATTTTAAACCTGCTAATTTAACTAAGGCAATATATGAATATCAACAACGGGAAAGGCGCTACGGTGGATAATCAATGGAAACTTTAAAACGGATTCTTGTGGCATTAATATTTCTTCCAGTTTTCTTTTTTTTCGTTTTTAATACCTGGTTTAACGGTATTCTACTTTTAACGCTCCTACTTTCAATATCCATTCTAGGCGCAATTGAATTATATAAAATCTACAAAGCAAAGGATATCAAGGTTAATATAAGCTTAATTATTTTTTTTATTTTTGCTTCATGGATTGGTGAGTTCTTAACCCATTACTATCCATTATTAATTGAAAATTTCAGATTATGGACAATAATAATTCTTTTTATAATCCTTAGTACAATAGAATTATTTAAAAAAGATTTTAAACATAGCCTTGAAAAAGTTTCAGCGGGATTATTAATATTTATCTATCTTGGAATACTTTTACCATTCGCGTATAAAATTAAAATGATTTCTCCAAACGGAGCGTATATAGTAACGTTTATCGCTATAATAACGTGGTCATGTGATACTTTTGCATATTTTGCCGGCAAATTTTTCGGTAAACACAAATTAAATCTTCCGGTCAGCCCGAATAAAACACTTGAAGGCTTTGCTGGTGGAATAGTGTGTACAATTGGAATTGCATTTTTAACGCGATATTTATTTATGGATAAATTGAATATTTCACTGTTTAAGTTAAAATATTTTATCCCTGTAACTATTTTAATTATCTTTTTTGCCATAATCGGTGATATGATTGAAAGTGTTTTTAAAAGAAGCGGCCATGTTAAGGATTCTGAGAAAGTAATCCCCGGCCATGGCGGAATATTAGACGCATTTGATTCAATTATTATCACATCAACCGTATTCTATTTTATTATGTTGTTTACAGCGTAAATAATTTATTAAATATATTGTCTGTCACATGAATTATTGACTGAAAAAAAATATTTGTAAATTTGTATTGTTTTTTTTTTGAAGTTGCTTTAATTTATTAATAGGGCGAGGCAATAAACTTTAAGGAAGTTTTATGTCTGATACAAAAGCTAAAGTCCTCCTCATTGACGACGAAAAAAATATGCACTATTCATTCCGAAGACTTTTTGCGAATGAAAATATTGAATTCATTTCCTGTTATGACGGCGAAGAAGGCCTGAATAAAGTATCAAAAAAAGAATGGGATTTGGTTATTACCGATATTAAAATGCCTAAAGTAGACGGATTAACTTTGCTTGAAAAAGCTAAAGCAGCTAACCCTAAAACTCCATTTATAGTTATGACTGCACACGGCACTACAGACAGCGCTATTGAAGCAATGAAATTTGGCGCTTATGATTATATTTTAAAACCTTTTGATAATGAAAAGTTAAAAAAACTTATTCTTGAAGCAATATCTGAAAGTAAAAAAATGCGTAATTTTGTTGAAGTTTCTTCCGGCAGAGAAGATATTTCATTAGAACAAGATGTTATAATAGGCGCGTCTTCACAGATGCAGGAAATTTATAAGATAATCGGCCAGGTCGCGAATAAAGAAGTAACTGTTTTAGTAACGGGGGAATCCGGAACCGGAAAAGAACTCGTTGCCCGGGCCATATATTTTCACTCTCAGAGAAAAAATAAAATATTCAGTGTGGTTAATTGCGCTGCAATTCCAGAGAATTTACTGGAATCCGAATTATTCGGGCATGAAAAAGGCGCGTTTACCGGAGCAACGCAAACGCATATAGGTAAGTTTGAAAAAACTCATCAAGGAACACTATTCTTAGATGAAATTGGAGATATGAGTTTTACGCTCCAAGCAAAATTATTGCGAGTACTTCAGTTCGGAGAATTTGAACGCGTGGGCGGACGGGAAGTTATTAAAAGCAATGTTAGAATAATAGCAGCAACGAATAAAGATTTAAAAAAAGAAGTTGATTCAGGTAATTTCCGGGAAGATTTATTTTACAGGCTTGACGTCGTAAATATACATCTGCCTCCGCTAAGAGAAAGAAAACAGGATATTTCAATATTAATTGAATACTTTATAAATAAGTTTTCAAAAAAATATAATAAAAACGTAAACGGTATAAGTGATAAGGCTCTGGAAACTTTATTAAATTATAATTATCAGGGTAATGTACGTGAACTGCAAAATATTATTAACCGGGCAGTTGTTGTTGCTCCTTCTGATATTATTACTGAAAAAGAAATAACGTTTATCTCCGGCCAGTCAGCTAAAAGTAATTTCACTAAAAGCATTCAAGGCTTAATTGATAAATTGTTTGAAAAAATTATTGCAATTCCAGAAAGCGAAAAACACGGTGCTTTTACCATTATTGAAAAACTTTTAATAGAAAAAGCATTAAAAAATACTAATAATAATCAGGTAAAAGCTTCAAAAATTCTGGGAATCAGCCGAAATACATTAAGAAACAGAATTGAGAAGTTTAATTTAAAGTGAAAAAAACCTTTGTAATTTTTATATTTTTATTATTTTATCATAATTTCTACGCGCAAGGTAAAGATATTCAAGATGAAATTTCTGCAATTATAAAAAGCAAAGCCCTAACTAATGCACAAAAAATAAACCGTTTGAATAAATTTGCAGATATTGCTTATAAAACGCGTTATATAAAAGCATTACTCCTTATCTCAGATTTTTTCCTGAATATAAAAAAATATAAGCAGGCAATACCGCTTTACCGCAGAACCGCAAGATTAGGGTTGATTAAAAATAATTATCTCGTTTTATATGCATGCGGGCTGAGGCTCTGGTATCTGGTTGACAGGGATGAGGGTGCCCTATATTTATATCAAGCCGGAGTAAGGGCAATGCGCAACTCAGACTGGTATTTTACAATAAAAATAGCAAAAGTATTTATAAAAATGGAAAGATATAAAAGCGCGGACAAATGGCTAAAACGTGCAGGAGCGTCTGCCGCAATGAGAAAAAGCGCGAACGGTATGTTTTCAGTATCAAAAGTATATGAAACAATGGGTGCAAAATATAGAAATGAAACTTTGTACTGGTATACGGCAGGAATGAATTTAGCAAAAAAGAAAAGCGGAATACAATATTAATACTATGGAAAATTTTACGGTAATACGGCAAGAGCATTTGAACCATTACGGTTATTTATTCGGCGGGCAAATGTTGTCATGGGTTGATGAATTTTGCTGGATAACTGCAATGCGGGAGTATCCTGATAATATTCTCGTTACACGGGCCATGGATAATATCGAGTTCAAAACGCAGGCAGAAAGCGGCTCGATTTTGCGTTTTGATATAAATTTCATAGAAAAGGGTAAATCTTCACTTAAATATTCCGTTGAAGTTTATGCAATGGCACCTGAATCAAGTTTAGAAGAAAAAGTATTTACAACGAATATTACCTTTGTGAATGTGGATAAAAACGGAAATAAATGTGCAATTAAAATATAAAGCGAAACTAATCAACAAAAATTACACAGTCTCTGCCCTGCTCTTTAGCAATGTATAAACCTTTATCAGCGCGGTTAACCAGACTATCAACGTTTTTTTCTTTTTCATTTGTTTTTAAAATTGAAACCCCCTGGCTTACAGAAACAGAAGCGCTGATTTCTTTGGATTTGCTTGTATAGACATGGGATTTGATTTTTTCTCTTATTTTTTCAGCAATTTTTAGAGTCTTTTCTTTTGAATAGCCTAATAATACAACGACAAATTCTTCGCCTCCCCATCTGCCGATAGTACAATCTGTTTCAAGAAGAACGTTTACTAATAAGGCGGTTTCACGGATAACCTTATCACCAAAATCATGGCCATATGAATCATTAATTCGTTTAAAATGGTCAATATCGATTATAATACAGGATAATTCCTTTTTATAATCATATGCATGATTCATTCCCCTTTCTATAACTTGAATGGTCTGACGCCGGTTAAATACTCCTGTTAATTCATCTGTATTAGCCTGCTCTTCAAGAGCTTTTGCAAGGCGTTTATTTAAATCATTTGTCTGCGTTAGCTGATCATTTAATTCCAATAATTTCATGTTGAGTTGTTCTTCGGTGCTTATTATATCTTCCATTTCTTTAATAACATTGCTTAATTTTAAATGGGATGATAACCGAGTGCATAATTCTTCGGGGTAATATGGTTTTCTTATAACATCATCCGCGCCTGCATTTAAAACATTGTAGGCTTCTTCTTGTTCTAAATACGTTGAAAAAACAATAACCGGAGTATTTGTAAAAGCTTTTCTGTTCTTTATGCATGATATTATTTCCAATACGTTTTCTTTAGAAATTGAATAGGGATTAATTAATATCAATGAATAATTATTTTCTTTTATTAATTCAAAAGCCTCACCCGTATCTTGAGCAAGAGTTATTTCACATCCAAGCCCGTCAAGAGTAACGCTAAGAATATTTTTTTCATTAACGTCATCGCAAACCAATAAAACCGGATAATTTTTTTCTATCAGCTTAGGAAGAAATAAATCTTCAATAAACTGAACTATTATATAATCATCTATGCTTTTATGCATGTAAAAGACATTGTCAGATAAGGTATATTTTTTAAGTTTAGATTCACAAATACAGATAGTTGAAACATTTCCGGTATATGTTTTTTCCTCAAAGCCGTTTGTTAAAACATCAGGGGTTTTCTTCCCTGAAATAAAGAAAACAGAAATATCTACTTTATTATTGGAAAGTTTATTTTTAATTTCTTTATAGTCTTTATATATCTCTACAATGTATTTTCGTTCTTCTAATAATTTTTTAAGCGCATTAGGGCGTTTTGCTTTTTTTGAAAAAATTAAAATTCTTCTACTCATTATACACATTATATATTAAATGGATTTTATGTCAATATTTTTTAATTATTAGTATAGAGTATAATATAATCTTGACTTTTTTTTATTCTGCAAGTATAATATAAAAAATTATATAAGGATTATATAAATGAATCCAATTGATGCTTTGAATGTTCTTGAAAAAAAGATTGAAATACTTATCCACCAGATTGAAATTTTAAGAAAAGAAAACAACGAATTAAACAATCTTTTACTTATTGAAAGAGAAAAGGTTTCTTCACTCGAACATGAAATTACAATGTTGAAAAAAGAAAAAAACACATCTGATTATTCAAAACAGGAAATCCGAAGCAGGATTGAAGGATTAATAAATAAATTATCCGGAGGGACTTTACCTTCAGCCTCCGAAATGGATTACAGCAGTAAAAAGTTAGTATCAGTTCATCAAAATAATTCAGGCTCATTTTTTAATAGAAGCGGCGGAATTGACATGATGGATGATGACACTCCGGGGTATGGATTTAATGAGATTTAAACAAGATTTTAACCAATATAGAGGATTTGTTGAAGTATCAATACTGGGAAGCAGTTATAAACTAAAATCCAACCCTGAAGATGAAAACTATCTTGAAACACTTGCCAAATATGTTGATGATAAAATGTTGTTGGCTCAAAGAAATAACCCTAGTTTTAAACCCACAAAAATAGCAATATTAACAGCGCTAAACCTTGCTGATGAACTGCAACGATACAAAGAAAACGCGGGCAGAAACCCTGAAGAATTAAATTCTTTTTCAAAAAGGCTGGAAATGCTTGTTGAACGCGTTGATAATATTATTTCCACATGATTAATAAAAAAATCATTATTTTTATTTCTTTTCAGCTTTAAGTATTATATCTTCCCATTGTTTTTTATTCCTTGCTCCCTGTATTACTTTAATTACCTGACGGTTCTTATCCAAAATAAACGTTAGCGGAAACAAGCCTCTTGGAGCTTTGGAATGAAAAGAATAAAGATAGTTTGCAACTTTTGAACCTGTGTCATAGAATACAGGGAATTCGGGTTTAAGTTCTTTTATTACCGTGTTATACTCTTCCAAAGTTGAAGCAGAGGAGGATGAGCAAACAGCGAGTATGTAAACACCTTTATCTTTATACTTTTGATATAGTTCGCTAAAATGCGGCATTTCTTCCTTGCAGTTAGTACACCACGTTTCCCATATATTTACGATGTAAACATTGGCTTTAATATCTTTTAATTCTCTTTGCTTTCCGTCTTTTAAAACAAATTTAAAATTAGCCCCGCTCTTTTTCTGTTTTTCCGTTATTTTTACTTTTTTGTACTCTTTAAATAAAGCGCCGGATTTAAATACATCGAAAATATAATAAGCTCCCATGAGCATTAACAAAATACCTATGCCGATTTCAATTTTATGAAAATGTTTTTTAATTTTATCAAAAAAACGGAAAAAGAAATTAATAGCAAAAGCACTAATTAACAACGGAAGACCTAACCCGATGGAAAACGCAAGCATATAACTTACTTTAACCAAAGGCCCTGCGCCCTGTAAACCGAGTATAGCGCCTAATATAGGGCCTACACAAGGTGTCCAGCCGAAAGCAAAGAGAAAACCAACAAAAAACGCTTTAAAAACATTCGTTTTCCTTGATTTAGTATGAAAACGCGCTTCTTTTGCAAACATTCTGATTTGATAAACGCCCGCATAATGTAAACCGAATAAAATTAATATTAAACCGAGCAATAAATTAAATATTGCCTTATAAACCGGATTGTTCAGAAAACCAACGGCAAGGCCAAGCATGGAAAATACTATGGTATAACCCAAAATAAATAAAAGCGCCGCAAATATAACCTTGGAAGTCTTGCCTTTTTCCGATTTCATCTCATCAATAGATACACCGGAAATAATCGAAAGATAAATTGGCACCATTGGCAATACACACGGAGTAATAAAAGCGGCAATACCGCCTAGTAAAGCAACGAAATGATTTAAATTACCTGAAACTGCTAAAAATAACGTTAAGTTTTCCATATATTCAACTTACCATATATTCCTTCAAAAGTAAATACATTTTTGTATTTTTTTCTATAAACACACAAAAATCACATTTAATTTCAATTTTTATTAGTATAAAAAAATTATTCGATTCGTTAGTACGTTTGATTGAAAAAAGTTTAAATATATAGAAATACCTAGCTAAAAAAATGAAAAGCAAAATTACGATTTACAGCAGTTATCAGCTGCGCTATACCGGAAAACTTATTTCTTGCCGCGCATGGTATTTAACGCTGAAATCGCTTTAAAATATTGAAGCCTGTCGGATTTTATTACGTTTTTGTTTTTCGAGTAGCTATCCAAACCGGTTAATTCTGATAACGAACTTATACCCTTCTCAGATAATAGCTTGTCAATCTCGTCCGTTAATGTACTAATAAATTCAGGCCCGTTTAAATATAATGCCGAAGCAATCTGCACTATAGAAGCACCTGAACGCACAAGAGAGATTACATCAGCTCCGTTTCTAACACCGGATGTAGCGGATAAATCACATTTAACATCACCGTATAACGAAGCAATCCAGCGTTTAGGCAAATCGCTTTCTTCGGGTAAACTTAGCCATCTGCCTTCGGAAAGACGGGCATCGTCAAGGTCTTCTTCTTTTACGCTAACTGTTTGAAACCGGTTGAATAATACAACGGAATCTGCTCCCGCGTCAGCTAATTGTTTTACAATATTTCCCGTGTTTGTGAAAAAAGGCCCTATTTTTACCGCGACCGGTACACTGAGTTCTTTTTTTACGTTGGAAACTATATTAATATACGTTTTCTCTATATCTAATGAATTCTGATTTAAATCACTCGGAATAATGAAAATATTCAGCTCAACCGCGTCAGCGCCAGAGTCCTGAATACGTTTTGCAAAAGATGTCCAGCCTGAAAGCGTGCCCGCGTTTATGCTTCCGATAACGGGAACATCAACGTTATCCTTAACGTCTTTAATTAACTGTAAATATTCGTTTATACTATGTTCAAAACTCATACGGTTTATATAATCCGCTGCTTCGGTATGATAGTTTGACTGATACTGATCTTCAAGTTCGTGAGTTTCACGCATGATTTGTTCTTCGAAAATAGATTTCATAACAACAGCACCCGCTCCGTTGTTAACGCATTCAACAGCGCTGTCTAAAGTACTCGTTAACCCTGAACTTGAAACAACAACGGGATTTTTTAACTTAAACCCTAAATAATTTACACTTAAATCAGGCATATTGTGCTCCATAATTATTTATTCTTTTATTCAAATTAATAATACAAAAATCCCGGCTTTAATTCAAGATTAAAGCATGAATTAAAAATTCAAGTAAAAGAGTCCGGTTTTACCATAAAGGACGGGAAAAAAGTGAAGGGATTTCTGATATAAACAAAAATCAAATTCAAATTAAAGATTCTATTAAAATCAGCGCAACCACTGTACGCGTTCCAATTATGCGTGCACACAGTGAGTCAATCAACATTGAACTTGAGCGCCGGCTTGAAGTTGACGAAGTGCGCAAAATCTTAGAGAAAGCGCCCGGAATTAAAGTCGTTGATGATAGAGCTAAAAATTATTTCCCAATGCCTAATGAAGTTACGGGTGAATACGACACTTTGGTTGGCCGCATCAGACACGATATTTCAAGCGACACGGGCCTTGATTTATTCGTTGTAGGTGACCAGCTATTAAAAGGCGCGGCGTTAAACGCTGTTCAGATTGCGGAACTATTGTAAGAAAAACCAAACTTTGATATAGAAAGCGGGCTGTAGT
>CALGPD010000096.1 GCA_937960625.1 uncultured Spirochaetia bacterium
TATCCTGTCATTATTTTATCAGTTACAGTTTTAAGAAAACTAATTGACATTTCAGCTTTAGTCATAGCTGCTGTAACTTGATGAACGTTTACTTTATCAGGATTGGTTATTGCCATCTGCTGTAAGTTTGTTGCTTTTATCTGGTCTCTGTTCACAGATTGTAGAAAATTCATAAGTAGATTTCCAAAGCTTCCTACTGCGTCGTTTTGATTGACTTGTTGATTTGGAAATGATTTTATATGATTTTTACTCGTTGTCTTCATATTTACCTGAAGCCCTCTGGTTTCAGTAGCATCGTAGTTTCTCATAAATCTCATCTGAGAGCTTAGATGTGTTGGAGAAATTTTCATATTATCCGCCTCCTGTATTTTTAACTTTTGCTCTCTTATTTCTTCGGAAAAAGGTTAAAATACATTAGAAAAAAAAGATTATGTTAACTAAATGAAATAAAATGGGGAGAAAAATAAAAAAAATGTGATGCAGGTATTTTATTTAAAAAAGCGCCTGCATCCCCCTCCCAGTATCAACTCATTATAATGTATTACACGCAGAATTTTTTAGCAAGGGCTTAGTTAAAAAAAAATCGAAAATAACATTTTTTTTAATAAAAAAATTCATCTTATATATGTATATGAGTAATATACTTTTAATAATGGCTGTTATGAATTTTATAAGGAAGATAAGGAGTCTTTTTATCCCGGTTAACATAATACCTGAATAACATTAATGAATCATAAAGAATTGGTATTTATTATAAATGAGACCGTTAAAAATGTATACAAGTTTGAAATTAATATATATATGACTAATAAGTTGTGTTTTTATTAAAATAATTTGACATAAATAACAATATATTATATGATGGATAAAAATTAAAGGGGCAGGTCAATGAAAAAGTTTATATTGTCAGTTATCATTTTTATTACAGTTTTTGCTTTTAGTTGTGGTAAATCCGGTGGCAATACAATCCACATCGCTGTTATCGGTCCAATGAAACACGAAATTGGTATAAATATAAAAAACGGCGTAAAATTGTCAATGGAAGAGATAATAAAAAAAGGTGGAATAACTATAAACAAAGTTAAATATAAAATCAAACTTCATTATATAAATGATAAGTTTGCATCTGTGGCTGCTGCTTCAAAAGCATTAAATGCGCAGATTAAAAAAACCGGTATTCATTTAATTATTGGCGGTTTTTCTTCAAAAGTTGTTGTCCCTCTAATGGAAATCATGGCCGCAAAAAAAATCCTATGGCTTGGAACAGGTGGAGCATCTCCGGCTGTTGTTGGAAAAGTAAAAAAGAATTATCAAAAATATAAATACTATTTCCGTATCGGAACTATAGACGCAACGAGGCAGGGTAAGGGAATTGCAGCGTTTGCCCTAAAGGTTTTAAAACCCCTTGGGCTTAGAAAAGCAGCGTTTCTAGGTATTAACCACGCGTTCGCTAAATATCAGTTAAAAGATGCTCAAAAACATATGAAAGCCGGTGGTATTGAAATTGTTTTTGAGGAGTTTGTAAATCCTAAATCGGTAGATTTTAACCCCTTATTAAAACAGATAGAAAAGAAAGCTGATTTTATCGTTGTTTCATTTCTATCTACCGAAGAAGATGCATTTATTAAACAGGTTCATGCAATCGGTTTAAATAAACGTATGCCGATTTACGGTTCTTTTGCCGGTTTATCTGCGGATAAAGTTAGGGAATATGAGGATATGATATACGGATATACAACGATGAGTCTTCAAAGCGGAGCGGTAGATATGACAGGCGAAGGCGGCGCTCCGAGGTTTGCCGCTGCTTATAGAAAACGGTATGGTAAGGCCCCGGGTGGTATCGCGTATGTAGCTTATGACTGCCTGCATATATACAAAATGGCTGCGGAAAAAGCCAATTCTATAAATCCTGAGAAAATAATTCCTGTTATGGAGTCTGACAGCTTTGAATACGTTGGTATAAGCCGGTTTAAATGGAACAAAGAAAATCATGACCATTGGTTTGGGTTAATTGAAGGTAAAAATTATGTTGATTTTGCCTGGATGCAGTTTAATAAAGATAGAAGGTTTTATTGTGTATATCCAGAAACCTTTAGGCAAAAGAAATACTTTGTTCCCGGAGGCAGAAAGAGGTAAAATAATAAAATATTTTAAAAATGTATTTAATATTATAAGTGATATTAGAATTATTTAAGGAGAGTTAATATGAATAAAATATTTAAAGTTATTAATGTGTTTTCAGTAATTTTTTTAGTTTTACTTCTAAGTTGTGGAAAATCGGATGATAATGTTATACGCATTGCTGTTATCGGCCCTAGTAAAATTAGCGCCGGTAAAGCAATAAAGAAAGCTGTAGAACTTGCCCGTCAGGAGATAATGAAGAAGGGTGGAATAATTATTCAAAAAGGCGGTGAAAAAGTTAAGCATTCTATCGAGTTTGTTTTCATTGATGACAAAATTTCAAATATTTCTCATGCGCGTTCTGAACTCCGGAAAGCAATAGACGATAAGAATTGTAAATTTATAATAGGTGGTTTTTCTTCCAAAGTCGTTGTGCCTTTAATGGATATAATGGCTGATAAAAAAGTTATTTGGTTCGGTACAGGTGGAGCTTCACCTAAAGTTATAGCAAACGTAAAAAATAACTATGAAAAATATAAATATTATTTTAGGGTAGGAACAATTGATGCTACTTTGCAGGGAAAAGCAATTGCCGAATTCGCTAAAAATGTTTTAATGCCTAGAGGGTTAAAAAAAGTCGCGGTGTTAGGTGTTAATCAGGCATTTTCAAAATATGTTTTAAAAGATGCTATCAAACATATGAAAGTAGATGGTTTTGAAATAGTAGTGGAAGAATATGTTAATTCCAAAAATGCGAATTTTGAAGAAATTTTGAAGAAATCATCAAAAGCAGATTTTATTGTGTGTGCATTATTAACAGATGAAACTCATGCTTTTATAAAGAAGGTTCATGAAATGGGATTAAATAAAAAAATGCCTATAATAGGTTCGTTATCTAAAATAATAAGAGATCAATATGAGCAGGGTAATGATAAAGTAACGTATTATACAGCGTTTCAACCGCAGGGCGGCCCGGTAGATATGACAAGTGAAGGCGGAGCAATCCGTTTCACGGTGAATTATGCGAAAAAATATCAAGAAAGCCCCTTTTGGGTTGCATACATTGCGTACGACACTTTGTATATTTATAAAGACGTTGTTGAGAAAGCGAATTCAATAAAAGCTCAGGATATAATTAAAGTTATGGAAAACCCGGATTATGAATATATCGGGAATATTAGATATAAATGGCATAAAAATAATCATGATTTAATTGTAGGCTATCATCAGGGGAAAAACTATGCGGAATTTGTTTGGTTCCAATTTTTTCCTGATGGTAAAAGATACTGTGTTTATCCGGGAAATTTTAGGCAAAAGAAATTTTATGTGCCGAATAAATAGGCATGATAATTATTAAATAATAAAGTGGAATTAAATTTATTTAAGTTTTGTATGTGTTAAAGCAATTAATTTTGTTGTAATAGACTTTTTGTAGTTATCAATTAATTATATAAAATTTTTTGAACTAATGCGAGGTGTAAATGAAATCAAAAAACAAAGAAAATAATCAGAAAAATTTAAGCGAAGCAAAAAATAAAGAAGATATACTAAAGCAGAAGCAAATAAAAGAACAGGAAAAATTAGAAAAGAAAAAGCAGAAGAAGGAAGAAAAAGAAAAGCTTAAAAACATGGATAAAACTGAGCGCAAACAATACCTTAAGCAGAAGAAAGATGAGAAAAAGAAAGCTGGCGCTCCGCTTAAATCTAAATTGATGATTGTATTTTTACCGTTATTTCTATTGTTAAGTATTGGTTTATCCACTGTTAATTTTTTTATGACGCGGAATAATATAAATACCTCAATTAATAAAGAATTGCAGAAATTATCAAACTCAGTACATATAACGTTTAAATCTCTTATAAGTTTTGCTATGAAAAACTTTTTACGCGGTGTATCTGATAAAAATAAAACCATTGCTGAGGATTATTATGAACTTTCCAATAAGGGATTGTTTTCAAAAGCAGCATCGAGAAGGCGTTTGGTTAAATTATTTAAAAATCAAAAAATAGGTAAAACAGGGAATATATTTATAGCAGACATTTCTAAAGATAGAAGTAACCCCCCATTTGTTATAAAGCCTCCTATCAAAATATTTGATAAACAATGGAAACCCATTCTTAAAAAAGCTATTTCCAATGTTTACGGTTATATTGAATTTGATTATTGGTGGAAAAATAAAAAATCAAAAAAATCAATATATTATAATTTTATAAGGAAATGGAATTGGATACTTTTCATTATTGCTGATAAACAAGAGGTTAAAAATCTTATTAATATCGAAGACATAAGCGCAGATTTATTAACCTTAAAAATTGAAAAAAACGGTTATGCAAGTATTATGGATACGTCAGGCAATTTGCTTGTTCACCCGTGGAATCAAAATGAAAACGTTCTTGACCTTGAAGACGCAAAAGGCAAGCGTATTTTTCAACAAATGATTAAAATGAAAAACGGAAAATTAACATACTTCTGGGATTACGGTGACGGCGCAAAAGAAAGCTTAATGTATTTTAAATACGTACCTGATATGAAATTAATCATCTGGTTAACAACTGCGCTTGATGACCACTATGTTATATTATACCGTTCACTAAGAATTACTATTTTGGTATTAATTATTTCAATTATATTAATCATTCCGGTTATTATAATTTCTAGCGGCAAACTGGTTAAGCCTTTAAACAGTATTGTTTATACACTTGAGGAAATTACAGAAAGCAGGGATTTTAAAAGAGTGGATGTAATCGGTAATCAGGAAGTAGTACATCTTGGAAAAGCTTTTAATGTCATGATTGCGGAAATTGAGCATTATACACAGAATTTGGAAAATCTTGTTGCCGAACGTACAGCTGAGCTTAATAGATCTCTTGAAGATGTCAAAGCTTTAAATGAGCAGCAGGCAGGAGATTACTTTTTAACTTCCTTACTAATAAATCCGTTAATGTCAAAATCTTATATGAGTGAAATTATCGAAATAGACTTTTTCTTAAGGCAGAAGAAGAAATTTAAATTTAGAAATAAAGAAGGCGAAATCGGCGGGGATATAAACATTGTACATTCTATAGTTTTACGCGGCAAAGTATTCACTGTATTTGTAAACGGAGATGCCATGGGAAAATCATTGCAGGGTGCAGGAGGAGCTTTGGTATTAGGAGTAGTTTTTAATGCTTTTGTTGCTCGTACAAAAATAATGAAATCCGCTCAATATTTAACTCCTGAACGGTGGTTAAAAGAATGTTACAACGAACTTCAAAGTGTATTTGTATCTTTTGACGGCAGTATGTTAATATCCGTTGTAATGGGCATGATAGATGATGTGAGCGGGCTGATGTATTATTTTAATACTGAGCATCCATGGAATGTTTTGTTTAGGAATGGAAAAGCGGAGTTTACTCAAGAAGAACTTGATACTCGTAAAATCGGAACAATGGTTGAAGAAGGGGACTTGAAAATAAGAACACTTCAATTAATGTACGGTGATATGGTGTTTATGGGATCTGACGGCAGGGATGATGTTATGACCGGAGTAGATGAAAAAACCGGATTCAGAATTATTAATGAAGATGAATATAAATTTTTGGAAACTGTTGAGCAGGCTTCCGGTGATGTTGAAAAAATAGTTGAGCTTACAAGGGAAAGAGGGGAATTGACAGACGATTTCTCATTAATGAAAATACATTTTAGGAGTTTACCCGGCTGGAAAAAGAGTGAAAATAACAGCGAATTTATAAACTACAAAGAAAAGGGTATTAAACATTTTGAAAATGGTGAAACACAGGAAGCCATTGAGTGCTTTATAAAGGCAACTGAAATATTTCCTGATGAAGAAGTGTTGAAAGATTTAGCAAGGAGTTATAAATCTACTCGTCAACATGGTAAAGAACTTGATGCAATAAAAGAAATAATATGGTATTATCCTGGAATTCAAAATCTATCAGCTGTTTACCGTGCATCATTGTTAAACAAAAAACTTTGCAACTATCATTCGGCAGCTGATTATGGTGAAACTTTCAGAAGGTTTAATCCTGACCACGTGAAAAATCTTATAAACCTTGCAGATGTTTACCGGTTAATGAAAGCAACACCGCGGGCACTTGAATTACTTGAAAAGGTTAAAGAACTAGAACCGGATAATAAGCATTATCTAAAGCTTAAAGAAATACTGTCAGCAAGTGTAGCATAGTGATTTATATAATATTAAAATTTATTAATAAGGAAATGTTTTTATAAGTTTGGTGGTTTTAGAATTTTAGCGGCGGTAATATAAATATAAATTTTATATCGGTTGAAACTTTAATTCTATCTTTAAGTTTAATTGAGTCATCAAAGATTTTATTCATATTGTTTTTAACCCGTCTGTGTTTATCCGAGTAATCCATGGGGTCAATTCCGGTTAATGCAATTTCCCTCATTCTTTTTATATATATACTGTATTCGATAAGAAATGTTATTACGTTTGCTTCAGGAGAAGGTTTGATGCTTTGTTTTATAATATCTTTTAAATATTTAGTTTTAAAACTATAGTAATTAAAAGTATTATAATTAAATTTAAATAAAATTTTATACATTATTTTTCTATTATTACTTTTAGGTTTTGAAAAAATATTTAAAGTTAAAGTAGAAATTGAAAGTATTATAATTATTATTTTTAATCTCTTCATATTATTTTACATCTATAATTATATTATACAACGGAAAAGATTAAATTTCAAACTAAAAATAAAATTTTATTCAGGAAAACGTTTTATCTTGCACCTATTTCTAAAGCGCGGGCAAACATGGTTTTACTTGAATTCATTATCGTGATATTGGCTTCATATGCTCTTGAAGCAGTTATCATGTCCACCATTTCAGTTACAACGTTTACATTCGGCATCTCAACGTAGCCTTTATTAGGGCCGAATTTATAAGCATCCGGATGGGTAGGGTCATACTTTAGCTTCCCTTGTTTTGCATCTTTGGCAATTTTAACAACCTTAACTCCTTCTCCAACAGGGTTTCTCAATGCATTTGGCAGAAGCATGCTTTTAAAGTTTAGAGAATCGTTTTTAGGCCTTAGAATAACCCTGCTTCGTTTGAAAGGCCCGCCTTCAGTTGTACGCGTTGTGTTTACATTTGCAATGTTATTGGAAATAACATCCATTCTCATTCTTTGTGCGGTCAAACCCGAAGCGCTTATATTTAAAGCATTAAACATACCCATATTTTTCTCCTAGAAATTATCTAAACAGCATACTTATTTTTTTGAAGTTTCTACTCATCATTGAAGACATTAATTGATAACGCATTTGCGTTTTAACTGCTTGAACTGTTTCATATTCCATATCTACACCGTTGCCGTCATTTCTCATTGATGTCGCATAATCAAGTTTTACCTTTGGAGTAACACTGCTAACCGGTATTGGCTGCTGAAAAGGGATATGGTTTTTATTCGTTAACTTTGCTTGAAACGGAGAGGATTTACCCTGACTTTTAATCGCTCTTTGTAGTTGAGCTTCAAAAGTTACATCACTTCTTTTAAAGCCCGGCACATTTGCGTTGGCAATATTATTGGAAATCACCTGCCACCTGAGCATTTGTGCATCCATGCCTCTTTCAAGCAGATTTTGAATTCTTCCGAAATTTGAGTTTATAAACATACATTTATCCTGTTTTATGTTAACTTCATTAAATAAATCGGAAACTGATATTAAAGCTTTAGAAAAAAATAATTTCCTGTATGGTAATATTAATTTGATGCTGTTTTATTAAAAGTAAAAGCTCAAGTATGAACAACGGGTTTATAACACATAAGAATAAGGTAGCGGATATAATTGCAGCGCAAAAAAATACAGAACTTGGCTGTGCCCTGAAATAAAGTTGATTAAAAGTAGATTTTCGGAGTTTATATTTCGTTGATTTTAATAGGCTGGGATAAGAATTTATTTTTTTTCTCAAAATCCATTAGAATGATTACTTCGGTTTTTTCGTTCTTTTTAATGTTAAAATAGTATTCCGGGCTCATTTCCCGTGTTATATGAAGCCCTCTGCCTGAATCTTTTAAATATGGAGAAATATCTTCGCCTTTTTCCATTGCTTCTTTTATCTTTTTGTCCCGTTCATTTAAGTCGATTAGGGTTTCGATAATACGCCTTTTTGAAAGTGTTCCCATAAAATCCGTTATTGAAACTCCGTATCTATATCCATCGTAACCGTGTTTAATTTCTACGTATTTGCCGTTTGGAATATCAAAAGAAGCTCTTTTCATTTTTAAATCTGTTCTTCCGTGTGAATGATAAACAGCATTAGAGATTAATTCAATTAATATTAACTTAAAAGGCATTTTAATGTTTTCCGGTAAACCGTATTTGCACGCATTGTTCAGAATGCTTGTGATGGCACCTTCTATCTCTTTGCTTGAAGTGATTTGGAAAGTACATAATTCTTCTATTCCGAAATAAAGGTAATTTTCAAGGCCGAAAATCCCTTTACCGGTTAATAGCTTATAAATTAAAGATAATACTTCATCCTTTTTCAGAGGTTTAGATAAAATATTTCCTACATCACATTCCAAAGCTATTTTTAAATATTCATCGATATTTTTGTCAGTCATCATTATAATGGGGAATTTATATCCAAGGCTGTTGACCTGCTTAACTAATTCAAACCCTCCCATTATAGGCATGTTAATATCTGAAATCAGCATGTCAATTTTATTGTTTTTTATAATATCAAGCGCTATTTTGCCGTTTGATGCAAAATACTTTTTATAGTCATTGAATTCAAGTATTTTATCCATGATTTTTTGAATAACAACGGAATCTTCGCAAACAAGTATGGTATGAGTCTGATTATCGTTATATGAAATAAAATCTTCCGGCATTTTAACAACTTAAAAAAATAATTTTGATTGAATACTTTACTGTCTATAAAATATTAACGACAGCATTTGCAAATCTAATTATATCAGAAAGTGATTTTTTTTGTAAACAAAAATAAATTTATTTATCAATAGTAACCACAATTCTTGCGCCGTCAACTTCGCTTACAATTATTTTTTCATTTTTACCAATAAATTCTCCTCTGCTTACAACATCGAGGCGTTTATCCTCTATTATTGCAATTCCTGACGGTCTTAAAGCAGAAATGGTAACGCCTTTTTTACCTGCTAATTCACTCATGTCTTCGTGTGCTTTATATCCCAAAGCCGCATCAGTTAAGATTATTTTCGGGAATAAACGCGTTTTGGGCAGAAATTTAAAAATAATTATTGCAAGCCCTATTGAGATAGTAATTGCCCCGAATATGATAGCTGAGGCGTTTGCTAATAATTGTTTGGCTTGCCAGAAATTACTGAATTTAACTCCCATGCCTGTATAAAAACTGGCAAAAACGCTTATGATCCCTGCAATTCCTACAACCCCAAAACCGGGTATGACGAATATTTCCAATCCCAGTAAAACCAGCCCCAGTATGAAAAGCACGGGAGCTTCCCATGATGCATTCCCGGCAACGATATTTGCGTAGAAAAATACTGATAGGGCAAGCACTCCAAAAGTGCCTGGAATACCCCATCCCGGAGTTTTTATTTCTATTATTAAACCTAGTGTGCCTAAGCTGAGCAGTATCATTGTTATCCATGAATTGGTTAAAACGGAAATTAAAACGTGTTTTAACTTAGGCCTTATCTCTACAAGTTTATAAAGGGTAAAGTTCATTTTTTCTAAAAGCTCTTTCATATTGGAAGCAATATGGTCGGTAAAGCCAACGCGTTTTGCTTCCTCGCTGGTTAGTGTTAAAAGTATGCCTTTTTTTAAATCAATACCGTGCTGCTTTTTATTTAATTCAAGGTTTTTATCAACCATAGCAGCCGCAATATCAGGAAGATTTTTTATCCATTCAGGATTAATATCCTTTTTAGTTATTGTTTTGTTTTCATTTAATATTCTTTTTCTTCTTTTTTCTGCTAAAGCACGCATTGATGCACGCATCGCAGAGATTATTTTTTCAGGAGCAGTCTTCATTTGTTTCGTTTTAGGATTTAGCATTACCGGTTCCATTGCCCCGACTTTTGCATTCGGGCTCATCACCGTGTAGTCTGTTGAAAGCGATAATAACGCTCCGGCAGAATAAGCGGAATTAGTTATATATGAGATAGTCGTGGGCTTTAATAAAGAAATAAGTTTAACTATCTTTTCTGCATCCCTAACACTTCCGCCCGGAGTATCAATTTCAATAATAACAGCAACGACGTTTTTTTGTTCATTAATATCTTTAAATGTTGTTTCTAAATACGTTGTATATGCCGGATTAACCGGGCCCCAGTTGGACAGCACTTTTACATACATAACTTTAGGCGCGGTTTCAGCCTGTTTCCGTTTGCAGGAAATAAAGGAAAAAACAGTAAAGATAATTATTAATATTAGAAACGGTTTTGTTTTTTTATTCATATAATCTCCAGTACATACTAAAATTATACATGAGGTGAAATAAAATACAAGCATAATCAATAATAAAATTAATATTTTTATTGTTGACATATTATTAATAAAGGGTTTAAATATATTCAGAAACATAAGGAATAAGATTATGATTTTTTCACAAAAAGACAAAGGCAATGTAACTCTGGTTTTTAACGAAGATGATAAATGGAGTTTTTACATCTTCAATTCAGAGGAAATTGAAAACTATCTTGAAAAAGTAAGCTCTGAGCAAAAGGTTGCAAGTATTGCCTTGAGTTTAAGAGGATGTGATTTCATTGACAGTAAAGGTATATCTATTTTAATTCACATATCATTAAAACTAAAAGAAAAAAACGGGAATTTATACCTTATTGATATACCGGAGCACCTAAAAGAAACCTTATGGCATGCCCGCTCTTCAGGCCTTACACAGTGGATTGAACTTGACTCTGAAGAGGACCTTGAAAAAGTATGATCCTGAATATATTGAAACGTAAATTTCTGTTATGAGAAATCCTTCAGGCTGTTTGGTAAAAGAAAAACAGCTCACAATCCACGGCATAGATACTGATTTAATAAAGAAGATTTTGACACAGATTAACCCAGATTTTTGAGATTAAGATAAAAATGTAACGCTCAAGAACGTAGAATTTTGCATAGGGTTTAAAAAAAGCGATGCGTTGACTTGAAGCGGGAATATTTGCATAAAGATATACTTTTACTTTTAAATCACTTAATTTGTATTGAGGTGTTTATTTGTGAATGTAGCAATCCCATTAGGTTTATTGTGACGAGATTGCTTCGTTACTTCGTTCCTCGCAATGACGTTGGTTTTAGACATTTGAGTAAAAAACCCACAAGTTAAGCCATAAGCAAGTACACACCCTGAAACAGTCATTGCGGGTATAAGTGTAGCAATCTCTTCTGGTATTATAAATAGGCAGCAATGGCTATTGCCGCCTCTGTTTAACAGGATTTTTTATACAATAAAACATTGGTATATCGTTAACGTATTTTCCGCTTTTTTGAAATAATATTGACAGTGGAAAAAAATTGTTCTATTATTAATGCAAATGATTTGCGCAAATAATTTGCAAGATGAGGTATGTTTTGTCTTCCAAACTAACAGGATATAGAAAAGAAATCTTAAATATTATATCAGGCAGCACTGTTCCTTTAACTGTACGTGATATTTATGACAAAATGCAAAATAAACCAGATTATTCGACTGTTTATAGGGCAATGGATTATTTTGTCAAAAAACACAACGTTAAACACATTACCTTTTGCGATAACGTGAAGTTATATTTTCGAAAATCCGGTAAAAACGCTCATTTTTTACACTGTACCAGTTGTCATAAAACCATACAGGTTGATAAATGTTTTGTGGGGCAGGAAGAAAAAAATATATCTGAAAAATATGATTTTAAAATAAACGACCACTTTCTGTATTTCATGGGTATTTGTTCGGAATGCAGGTCGATTTAAACTAGAGGAGAAATTTATGAGAAATATCAAGTTTTATTCGTTGCTTTTAGTAGTAATTGCATTTTTAAGTTGTAAAGCAAAACATACTGATACAAAAAAGTTATCATATCCATACAACGTGTTTGTAAGCATTGTCCCCCAAAAGTATTTTGTGGAAAAAATTGGCGGGGATAAAGTCAAAGTATTTACAATGGTTAAACCCGGATTCAGCCCTGCTACTTATGAGCCTCTTCCAAAGCAGATGGTCATGCTGTCAAAGTCTAGGGCTTTTTTCAGAATTAGAGTGCCTTTTGAAAAAGCCTGGATAAAAAAAATTCGGAGTTCTTATCCTAATCTGGTTATTGTAGATACAACAACGGGTGTGAAAAGGCGCACTTTAGATACTTTTAAACATTTAGTTGATGAACATCATAAAGAACATAAAGAACATAAAGAACATAAACATGATTCAGGCGCTAAAGACCCTCATATATGGTTAAGCCCGGAGTTAGTAAAAATTCAGGCTAAAAACATTGCTGCTGCTCTTATAAAAATAGACCCCAAAAACAGTGATTATTATAAAAAGAGGTTGAAAGATTTTACATCTGAACTTGATAATCTGCAAGCTAAAATGACTAAAGTTTTATCAAAGGTAAAAAGTAAAAAGTTATTGGTGTTTCACCCTGCTTATGGTTATCTTGCTGACGAGTTCGGGTTTAAGCAGATACCGATTGAAATTGAAGGAAAAAAGCCCGGCGCTAAACAACTCGTTGCTATTATAAAATATGCGAAACAGCATAATATCAAAACAATATTCATTCAAAAGCAATTCAGCACGCGTGAGGCTGAGGTTGTTGCTAAAGAAATTAAAGGCAATGTAATCAAAGTAAACCCTCTTGCTTATAATTATATGGAGAATTTGTTTAGTATCGCAAAGAAGATAGCTAAAAACATGGAAACAAAATAATGGAACCCGTAATTGAACTTAGCAGCGTATTTTTTACTTATGAAAAATCAATCATACTTGAAGATATTTCGCTAAGGGTACTTGAAAAAGATTTTTTAACAATTGTAGGCCCTAATGGAGGGGGAAAAACCACATTGCTTAAATTAATAATGGGATTTTTAAAACCGGTAAAAGGCAGTATTAATATATTTGGCAAGCCTCCGAAAATAAATAAGGCGCGTATCGGATATGTTCCGCAATTTGCTGCATATAAAGAAGATTTCCCGCTAAATGCTCTCGATGTAGTGTTAACGGGTTTATTAGATAAAGAATCATTTTTGCCCTGGTATTCTAAACAGGATAAAAACGCTGCGTTATCTGTTATGGATAAGCTGGGTATCTTAAACCTTGCAAAAGAAAAGATAGGAACTTTATCGGGCGGGCAAAAGCAACGCGTTTTAATAGCAAGAGCGCTTGTTTCAAACCCGGCAATTTTGTTATTAGATGAACCCACAGCCAGTGTTGATCCAAAAAATGAAAAGCATATTTATGAATTCCTTAAAGAAATGAATGATGATATAACAATTTTATTAGTTACTCATGATGTGACTTTTGTGTCTCATTATGCAAATTCTGTCGCGTGTTTAAATAAAAAGATTTCTGTGAATACTGTGAAGAAAATCCCCGGTCAGCTTGAGGAATATTATCATACCCCAATGGATTTTATTACTCATAACTGTGGGTTGTAAGGAAAATAAATATGTTTGATTTTTTCAATGCGCTTACTTCGAATATTTTTTTACAGCGAGCTGTATTTGCCTCATTGCTTTCCGGATTAAGTTTAGGCATAACGGGTACTTTTGTTGTTATAAAAAGGATTTCAACAATCAGCGGCGCATTGGCTCATGCTGTACTAGGAGGGGTAGGAATAGCTTATTACTTTGGGTATAGCCCGATATCCGGAGCATTTGTTTTTGCTATATTATCAGCAGTAGTTTTAGGTTTTGTAAAAATAAAGGCAAAACAGCATGAAGATACGGTCATTGCCGCATTATGGGCGATTGGCATGTCTGTCGGGGTAATATTTATGTATATCACTCCGGGGTATCAAGCCGATTTATTAACGTATTTATTTGGGAATATATTGTTAATCAATCCAGCGCAGTTGTATACAATTGCTGGGCTTGATGTTTTCGTTTTATTTATTATGTTTCTTTTTTACCGGCAGTTTGTATCCCTTTCATTTGATGAAGAATATTCCAAACTGCGTGGTATTAAAGTTAATTTAGTATATATATTACTTTTGTGTTTAATAGCGGTAACTATTGTTGTATTAATACAGATAGTCGGTTTGATACTCGTTATTGCCCTATTATCCCTGCCGGCATCAATCTCCGAAATGTTTTCAAAAAATATTTTCCCTATGATGATAATTGCATGTTTACTAAGTATTTTATTTGCAATTACAGGTTTAATAATAGCATATCCTTCAAATCTTCCTCCGGGTGCGGTTATTGTAATTTTATCAGGATTGTCTTATTTAATCGCGTTAATAATTAAAAACTTGTTATCAAATAAATATAAAACAAAATTAATATAGTTTTTATCCGTTACTTATATAGTTAAACTTATTTTACTGTTTTTATAATTCTTCCTGCTTGATTATAT
>CALGPD010000097.1 GCA_937960625.1 uncultured Spirochaetia bacterium
GCATAAAATTAATAGAACACTTGAGTATTGTCAATATTTAACTATATTAATTTATAAATATAAAACTTACTAGGGCAAAAAAATGCAGAACAAAATATTAATAGCAACGCAAAATAATGGAAAAATTAAAGAGATAAAAAACAAACTATCTTCTTTCGGCATTGAGTTTGTTTCATTATTGGATTTAGAAGAAAAATTTCCGGAACCTGTAGAAGACGGCAATACTTTTTTCGATAATGCTTTAATCAAAGCAAAGTATTATAACGGAAAAACAGGTTATACTTGTTTAGCAGATGATTCCGGATTATCAGTTGATTGTCTAGACGGCGAACCTGGAATAAAATCTTCAAGGTTTGCTGGAGAAAACGCTTCGGATGAGGATAATATTGATAAACTTATTGAGTTATTAAAAGGCAAAGATAATAAGTCTGCAAAGTTTGTTTGCTGTATGGTTTTATTCGTTGATTCTAACCGGATCATTTCAGCATCCGGCGAGGTTAGGGGGGAAATAATTAACATACGAAGAGGCGGGAATGGTTTTGGTTATGACCCGGTATTTTATATACCTGAATTGGGAAAAACAATGGCTGAGATTAGTTTGGAACAAAAAAACGGGTTAAGCCATAGAGCGAAAGCTTTAACAGATTTGAAAAGTAAATTATATAATTTAAATAGGTAGTATTTTAAGTGTCAGGAGTTGATTGTTCAAGTTCCTGCTGTTCTTCAAAAGTTAATAGTTTATCAATATCGAGTAGAATTATTAGCTTTTCATCAGCGTCTCTTGCAACACCGGTTATATATTCACGTCCAATGCCTGCAACAACACTTGGCGGAGGTAGTATTTTACTTGCCGGTATATCAATAACTTTTGCAATTTTATCAATTGTAATACCCACGGTTGTTTCAGCTAGTTTAACAATTATAATACCTGAATCACTTCTTTCCGATGACATTAGCTGGAAACGCTTTTTTAGATTGATAATAGGAATTACTTTTCCGCGTAAATTGATAACACCTTCAACAAAATCCAGAGAATTAGGTATAGGTGTCATGGGCTGCATTTTAATAATTTCTTGACTTTGCATAATATCTATACCGTACATTTCTTCAGCTAATTCAAAAGTAACAAGTTTAACGGTTTTTTCACCATAGGATACTTTATCCTGATTTTGACTGGGATTGCCTGTATTCACGTTGTTTGCAGTTTGATTCATATCTTGCATTTTTTTCCTCAGATAGTTTTTCTAAAATTATAATAAACTATTATTCCATTCTTGTCAATATATATCTGGAAAGGTTGGAAATATTTGATTCATTTAAGCCCTTAAATCTCATGCCCACATCACCGCCTCTTTTTATAACTACAATACATTCGGCTCTGAGAGAAAAATCTGCAAGTTCAAAGTTTACAATAATGCTTTTTCCCTTATAGAGTAATGAGTCGGAAATTTTATCCTGGAAAAATATTAATGCGCCGCCCAATGAAATATCTTTTACCATACCGTAATAAATAGTTTGAATACCGGGTATTTTCATTCTAGTATGATTTTTTTCTTTATCAGAAGGTTTTACCCTAGCATATTTTCTTTTTTCTTCCTGTCTTTTTCCTAAGTTGCCAAGAGAAACGAGTATTTCCTGAAATTGTCTTGAAACATCTTCGATTTTAGGAATTATGGCAAATACACCGAGTTCATTTGCTTTTTTAACAAATTGAAAATCGGATTTATACGTTAGTACTATTATGATAATATTGTTATTATCTAGCAGCACCTTTTTAATGGTTTCTAATTTATCATATTTGTCAGAATCATAATCTATAACAAGCATTTCAGGCTCTTTTAATTTTAGAACCTGAATTAGTTGTTCTTCACTAATAGCTTTATAGGGTTGATAACCCTTTGTGAAGAATTTAGTCATAAAATATTCATTTTGTTCATTTCCATCAGTAGCAACTAAAACTTTCAATTATTATGTCCTATTAAAAAATTAATCTAATTAATAATAATATAATTGTTATTCTAAGTCAGGGTATGTTGGAAAAAACCGGACAACTGAAACTTTATTTCTATTTTCATTATAAATCATTCCGCCGTTCCAGTATTCAACAGCCGCAAAAAGAGAATTTCCGCCGTCAGTTTCATCACTTTTTTCCGTTTTCCAAGCAACGTATTCCATCATTTGTTCAAAGTCTTGTTTTTCGAAGCATTCATTTCTTTTCGTGAAAAACGCGTTCCATTTATCAAGATCTTTGAAACCTTCTCCCTCATCTTCAACAATTATTCTTATTTTATTATCAAAATCATACCAAACTTTAACTTTTTTATGGGGATCAGCATGGTTGCCGTGCTTAATGGCATTTTTCAAAATTTCTGATAACTGTTGTTCCAATAAGTTTATTTCTTTGTAAGATTCAGGGGCTTTTTGAATTACGAACAAAGCGAAAGCACGAATTTGATTATAAATGCTTGGAAATTCTTTATAATACATGCCTTCAGTATTAAAATATGGATGATTTCCATCTACTATTAATTCTTTTTTAGAAGGGATCATTGATTTGTCAATTTTTAGCATAAACTCACCTCTTTAAGTTTTTAATTAGGTTTCGGTATATCGAAAATTTGAATAGGTTCAACTTTTCCTTTAACCTTAATAGGTTCTTTTTCAGTAAACATACTTTTATATTTTCCCGCATTATCAAAAATAATTTTTGAAACTAATACATGTCCGCCTTCAGCTGCTGAACATAATCTCGCTGCAAGATTAACAGTATCGCCAATTGCAGTAAAATCCATGCGTTTTTTACTGCCCATACTGCCTACAATTACTTCTCCTGAGTTGAGGCCTATACCTACCTGTACAACGCGGAGATTTTGTTGTTCTCTTTCTTTATTTATTTCTGTCATTTTCTTTTGTATTTTAATCGCCGCGCGTATCGAATTTTGAATATGATTTTCTCCTGTAAACCTTGCCATTAATTCATCGCCAACGTATTTATCTATATCCCCGCCGCATTCTTCAACAATAATAGACTGGCTGTCCAGATATGTGTTACACACTCCTACAACGTCTTCAGGAGCCATTGTTTCGGACATTGCGGTAAAACCTCTAATATCAGAGAAAAACAGTGTCATATCCTTACGCTCGCCTCCGAGCTTAACTTCTGATGATGATTTGGCCGTGGTTTTAATCATATTCACGGTTTCTTTACTTACGAATTTCTGCATTTCTTTATTTTCTTTTAAATAAACAACCATTTCATTAAACTCGTTGGTTAAAAATCCTAGCTCATCTCTTGATTTTAATTCAATATCAAAATTAAGATTACCGGTTTTGATTTGATTGACACCGTAAATTAAGTTTTGAATTGGCCCTGTAATTTTGATTGCTAAGAATACAATTATAAACATACCAACAATTAGTATTATAATTGCAATGGTTATAACAAAGTATGCTGAAGCATAGATAGGTTTATATAATTCGCTTTTATTAAATTTTAATTTAGCCAAACCAACGAGTTTTGGCACAGGAATGTTTTCACTTATCTTTTCTTTTTTAATTTTATCTTCAACAGCTTTTTTTATTTGCTTCTTTATATTTTCATCATATTCTTCCTGAACTTTTTTGCTTATCCTCGTTTTGAATACCTTTGAGAAAAAGTGTTCATTCTGTTTTTTCATATTTCTTAAAATAAGATTAAAATGGTAACGGTTTCTTTGCCATCTTTTTTTCAATCTGTTATTGTCATCGAAAAATACTTCCCGCTGTTTTTCAATTTTTTCTTCATATTTTTTTTCTAATTTATTTTTATATTCTTCTTCAAAATTTATTAATACCGGATTTCTTTCTCTTGCTGAAATAACAACCGGGTAAGCAAAATTAAAATATTTGTTATCAATATTATTTTTGCCGTTTAGTTGAATATTTTTTATTTTTTGGTTTAAATCATTAATCTGTTTTTCATAATTATTTATTTTAGTTTTAATTGGTGCAAGCTGTTTGTTCATTTCTTTTTTAATATCTTTATCTTTAATATTTTTTACCAGTATTTGGAATTTATTATATTTTAATTCTTCTTTAAATTTTTCATATTCAATAGCAGATATTTGCATAATGAAATATAGAATAGTTGGTTTATTATTTTTAAATAAAATTTCTTTTCCATATTTTTCAGACAATTTATTAATTTTCACGTTATTATTTAGGAATAAGGTGAATGACCTGAAAT
>CALGPD010000098.1 GCA_937960625.1 uncultured Spirochaetia bacterium
ACTTTATCAAGATTTATTGTTATTACAAGATATTTAATCCGAATGCAAAACTTAGATACAAAGAAAACGAATTTGATTTTCCCTTATCATGCTTGAATAAATCATCTCTAAGGAAAGCATTGAATGCAAGCTTGAAAATGATTGAGACTTCGCCTGAAAAAGAGGTTTTTAATGATGTTATTCTGTATCCTAGTTTTAAGAATAATCCGCTGTCAATATCGTCAATATAATCATTTTCATCTATATTATCATATTTATCGTTGTCATCAATATTATACGTTTTTAGCGTATAATTAAAGAATTGCCCAACCCCTATGAAAAACGCCTTACTAAAATTAATGCCGGTTATTTTTACACCTAATATTAAAAGCGGGGCGAAAGAAATATATTTTATTCTAAATAGTGGAATATCTATATCTGTTTTTATATGAAGTGTAAAGTATTAAAGGCCAAAATTGATTTCGCAGCCAACAAAAAATGCCCCTAAATGCACGGATAATAACAGTTCTAAATTTCCGCCGTATTGCAAGCCCAGACTATCCCCATAATAGGATTCTTTTTCCATTTTTTTTCATCTTCATTGTATTTTTCTACGGTTATTTTTTTTCCTGTTTCAATAGACGAAAATCCAAAATTTCCATTAAATAAAATATCCAGATGAAACGAATTTTTTTTAAGTGTCACTTTAGGTTTAGCAAGATTATTTTTTAAGTATTTATTTGTGTTAAGAGTGTAATCTATGATTTCACTTTTTTTATTAGTAGAATTATTATCCATGGCCGCAAAAGAAAAAACCGGTAAGAAAAGCAAGAGCAAAAAAGTTAAAAGTTTGTTTAACATTTTTTTATCCTCGTTTAAAATTTTATTTTCCAAAAATTTTAAATATTTTTTTAATTCTTCCTTTTTTTGCTAATTCGTTGTTTTTAATAAATTCATCCATATGAGCGTTAAAATCTTCAAATTTTTCCAGCATGGATATATGTCCGCAATAGTCATAAATGTGCAGTTCGGAATTTTTGATACCTTGTTGAAAAAGTTCTGCATATTTAACATCTATTAATCTGTCATTATTTCCCCAAACTATTAATGTAGGGCATATAATTTCTGCTAGGATATCATCCAGCGGGTTGTTATTCATGCTTTTTGCGCATAGTTCCATGGTTTTGCAATAGGCTTCATAGTCGGTTGAACCAACCATTAGTTTTTGGCTTTGAAGAATTGGTTCTGCTTCTTTTCTTGCATGATAAAAATTATGTTTTAAGCTGGTTTCCATTATATACGATGGTGTTCTTGATAAAAGGTTTTCATTAAACATTGTGTTTATGAAAATGTCTTCTAAAAAGTTTAATGCTCTCATTCCGGCAGGATCAGCTAAAACCAATCCAGCAGCCATTTTTTTGAACTTAGCGCTAAAAATAGCGCTTATATGTCCGCCCATTGAATTGCCAACGAGAATTAATTCATCGATACCGAGTTTGCGCACAAATTTTTTGAGCATTTTAACATAATACATAACAGGGTCGCGTAGAACGGGTTTATCGGATTTACCATAACCAGGAAGATCAATTGCAATAGTGCGGAATTTTTCTTTAAAATGTGGAATATTTTCGCTGTAGTGTAATAAATTGCCGCCTAAGCCGTGAATGAAAAGAATAGGAAAACCCTTTCCTTCATCAACATAGCAAACTTCTACTCCATCAATTTTTGTATATTTTTCTTTAAATGGATATTCAGCAGTTTCTCTAAAACTGTATTTATTTCCTAAACTAAAGTCTAAATCGGGTATTAACATATCTAGCTATTATTATAATATTATTTTTCCAGCTTATCAAGTGCTCTGGAAATTTGTTTTACTTTTGATTCTAGTTGGCTAAGTTTAAACAAAACTTGTTCCTGATCTTTTTTATTAGCCACATTCAAACTTTTTAAAGATTCATGTATCATCTTATCGATAACTGAACGATAATCCAGGTATCCTTCCCAGAGTTTACCGATTCCCTTTAAAAATGTTTCATCCCGGACAATTTTATCCACAAACTCAGAACTTGTTTGTTCAATATAATTGTACATTTCGTTGAAAATATTAATATTTTCTGCCATAATTTTACCTCCGGAAATTTACTTAATTATTTTAAGAAAGCATTACTAAATAATGCCTGAAAAGTTTCTTTATATAAATCATTAAGTTCATCAAACTGTTTTTTCATTTCTTGATAATGAAAAACGGGTAAAAAACCGTCATAACTTTCTATAAAAAAATTTTTATTCCATTGTTCGATTTTTTTATTAAATACTGCCCATTGTTCCATTAGTTTTCCGTTGTTTTCATCGTCGTTAAAACTGGCAATAAACATATTTGAAAACATTTCGTTAACTTTTTTACGGAATTTTTCAATATTGTCAAAAATCCTTTTAATATCTTCAATTGAAAAGCCAATGAATAAGCTCATTATATAAAAACTCTTTTATAGAATTTATTATTTTACAAAAGGCCGGAATATTTACCAACCAAAAATAAATATAACACAGCGGTTTTTATTTGTAAATAAAATTAAAAGTTAAATCAAATAAATGCCGGATGAAATCATGAATTAAGAAATTTTTGTATTATTCTTTTTTCTCTGTCAATATTAATAAATAATCCGCTAAGATTGACACTCACCGCGTCTTGATAGTACAACAATTTATCAATTTTAGCGCCCATGCGAGCTAGTAAATCTTTTGCGTTTTTGTAATATTCGGTAATATTGTTGAAAATGGATTTTTTAAAAATATTGGCTATTTTAAGCACCATATTATAAAATGCATATGCTTTATTAAAGTTGTAATATACTCCGTTGCTTTTTATATCACGGTAAAACTTATAAAAAAAGTCGCTTAATTTTTTATCAAGAAGATAGAAATTTAAAAAGATATTTTTTTGCGTTGTTTTATTCGTTTTTAATATCTCTGCATCTATTTTTAAATGTTTCATCAAAAGTTCGGTGCTTGAAAATAATTCGTTTAATTCATTTGCAATTTTCAGCATATTTACAACAAAATATTTGTTTTGCAATTCATCGCGTAAATCAAAACTAATGTCTTCGGAAAATTTTGTTTTCGGATATGCGGTAATCTTGAATGAGCCCGTGGGTTTTGAAAACAGTTTGTTAATTACCCTGGTTATTCCTTTAGAGTTTTTTATTGAAGTTTTAAAATTAGGCCTTGGGTAATTACTTTTGGGTTTTTCCTGTCGCTTTTTTCTTTTTTCTTCAGATTGGGCTTCTTTTTGATCTTTTTCCTGATTTGCATTTTGAATTAAATTTTTTACTTCATCCTGAGAAATGCAGTCTCCCAAAGCATAATTTTTTAATTTTTCCATTACATAGTTTATTTGCTCATCGATATTTGCATTGATAGGTGCTTTGTTATTGATAATGTGTATAATACGTTTCTTTTCAACTTCTGATAATTGTATTGGTATTATTTTGCGTTTAGTATTAACCAATCCGTTATACATTAATTTAAAATTCTGCATAATGTTTTCAAGATTTTCAAAATAATAGCCAAGGCTTTTTATTCTAAGTTTATCAACACTTGGTTTTGTTAAGGCAAGGCCTAAAAATTGAGTTACAAGAGAACGCATCTTTTCAATAAATTGTTTATTTACTATATAATTATTCCAGAAAGCTTTTATTTTTTTTATGTCATTAATTGAGATATTATCTATATCAATACTTTTAACGTAATAAACAATATTTAAC
>CALGPD010000099.1 GCA_937960625.1 uncultured Spirochaetia bacterium
GTTACAGACAGTATAATAGATTCTATATCCGGAAGAGTATTGTTCACTAAGAAATTTAATACAATGAGTAATATTACATCCACAGGCACATATATAATTTCTGATAAAAGTATAGCAAAACAATGGGTTGAAAAAAAAGCATGTATATGGAAAGTTAATTTATCACATAAAGTTTTAAATTTTTCAGTATGTAAAAAATATATTTTGGTCAAAACTGCAAAAAAAAATATAGTTTTAGATACTAAAAAAGGTAAAACCGTTTTTACATATAAAGTATATCCCGGATATATTGACAGCTGTATAAATAAAGCAAAAAAATTATTTATCTTGCAGAAGAACCGTTTGAATAAACTTGAAATTGCTATAATTGATTTTCAAGGGAAAAAAACAATATTAAAAACTAATTTGCTTTCAACGGGATATAAATCAATTGAAATTATTAAGGGTTTAGTTTTGCTTAAAGCTGATGGTTTTATTACTTTACTATTAAATAAGAATAAATTCATGACTATAACTTATGATAAGATTTTATTTTTGAAAAATATTTTAATCTTCCAAAAGTCGGGTTATTCATTCTGCTTAAACATTAAGAATCAAAATATATTTTTAATCTTTCCTTATAAGTTTAGTTTCAAAGATTACTTTTTACACTCAGGCGGTTTAATTACTAATAAACATTTCTAAATTAACTATATTTTTTTCGAATAAAAAAACTTTTACTTGCAAAAAAATTATTTGTATTGCAAATTTAGATGTAATAATTATATTAACCAAAATGACAATATTAATACTAGCGGGAGGTATTATGAGCAAAATAGAAATAGAAATAAATGGCGATACCATACAGGCAGAAGAAGGTAAAACCATTTTAGAAGTTTGCTTACAAGAAAAAATTGAGATTCCTACTCTTTGTTATCATTCAGATTTAGACGTTGCGGGTATTTGCCGTATATGCGTTGTTGAGATAGAGGGTTGGAGAACATTACAAGCAGCATGTGCTACTCCAATTGCACCGGGAATGGTTATTAAAACTTATTCTGATAAAGTAAGAAGAGCCAGAAGAACTATTCTTGAATTAATGCTTGCTAACCATTACGGATACTGTTGGACATGTGCAAGAAACCAAAACTGTGAATTACAGAAACTTGCAGCTGAATACGGAATCGATAAAGCATTGAAATATGAACCGGTAAAAGAACCACGCTGGGAAATTGATGATTCAAGCCCTTCAGTTGTTAGAGATAAAAATAAATGTATTCTGTGTAAACGATGTATTAGAACTTGTATCGATTTACAGCAAGTCGGTGTTATTGAAGCCAAAAACCGTGGCCATGAAACTGAAATAGTAACATTTTTTGATAAACCCCTTGCTCATGTTAACTGTATTTATTGTGGACAGTGTATTAACAGATGCCCTACTGGAGCATTAAAAGCAAATGACCCTGCTGATGAAGTTTGGAAGGCAATTGATGACCCTGAAAAATTTGTTATTGCCCATCCGGCACCTTCAATTAGGGTTTCAATAGGTGAACCTTTTGGTATGCCTCCGGGGTCAAGAGTAACTGGAAAACTCGCTACTGCATTAAAAATGTGTGGCTTCGATGCTGTACTGGATACAAACTTTACTGCAGACTTAACGATTATGGAAGAAGGAACAGAGTTTTTACAAAGAGCAACCAAAGCTTTAAAAGACGGAGATAAAAATATCAAACTTCCAATGGTAACTTCATGTTCACCGGGATGGATTAAATACTGCGAACATTTTTATCCTGATTTAATTGGGCATTTATCAACGTGTAAAAGCCCACAGCAAATGTTCGGAGCTTTAGCAAAAACTTATTATGCTGAAAAAATGAACATTGATCCTAAAAATATAGTAACTGTAGCTATTATGCCTTGCGCGGCTAAAAAGTTTGAAGCTAACCGTCCTGAAATGTGTGATTCTGGATATAAAGACGTTGACTATGGTTTAACAACCAGAGAAACGGCATTAATGATAAAAGAATCAGGAATTGATTTTATCCGTTTAGAAGACAGTAAGTTTGATAAGTTTATGGGTGAATCATCCGGTGCTGCTGATATCTTCGGCGCTACAGGCGGTGTAATGGAAGCTGCAATTCGTACTGTTTACGCAATTGTAACAGGAAGAAATGTTCCTTTTGATAGATTAAACGTAACTCCTGTACGCGGTATGGAGGGTGTAAAAGAAGCAGCAGTTAAACTTGAAAACGTTAAACCTGAGTTTAGTTTCCTTGAAGGTTTTGAAGTTAAAGTTGCTGTTGGACACGGTACCGCTAACGCAAAGAAAATCATGGATAAAGTAAGAGCGGGTGAAGCGGAGTATCATTTCATAGAAATTATGGGCTGCCCAGGCGGATGTATCGGCGGCGGCGGACAGCCAATTCCAACGAGTTTAGAAATCCGTGAACTAAGAGCAAAAGCGATTTACGAAGAAGATGAATCTAAAGAATTAAGAATGTCTCATGAAAATCCGGAAATCACAATGATATATAAAGATTTCCTCGGTGAACCTTGCGGCCATAAGTCACATGAGCTTTTACATACTCACTATACGCCAAGAGCAAAGTATTTAGAGAAGTAATTCTTTAACGGAGGAAAATGAATGTCTATAGAAATAAATCAAAAATTAAGAACAGCAAAGGGAAAAGAGCTTTATGAAGTTATTTTAGAAGCTGAACTTGCGAGTGAAAAAGAATACCTGGAACTTGCAGAAAAAGTAACGGATGAAAAAGCAAAAGAGATTTTTAAAAAAATGGCAAAAGAAGAACGCAATCACCATGATAAGGTAGCTAAACAATTTTTAGATATTATTTATCAAATGGAAGACCGCATGATGCCGGAACAGATGGACTTGCCTGATTTTAAAGAAGCTCCTGATGCTGATAAAATAAAAAGTGATATTGAGTTCAGTGAAGCATTAAAATTAGCGCTTGAAGGTGAAAAATTAGCTTATTCAATTTACAAGCAGGCTGCTGAAAAAACAGAAGATAAACAAACTAAGAAAACGCTTGAATTGATGGCTCAGGAAGAACAAAACCACTATAATTTTATTCTTGCAGAATTTGGAAAATAACGAGTTTATTGAATAGATTAAAAGCCCTGTTTTTTACAGGGCTTTTTTTATGCTTAGAACAATATTAATATGTTTTTTATAAACTCATGCTGAAAATTTAATTGGGTGTGTTGACTAAGTATTAATAAACATTTATGATTAAAGTATAATTTGTAAATGGAGGATTGATATGGATGAAAGAGATGACTTTTACTATTATGAAGTAAAAATAGGCCAGGAAGTTCCTGATTTTGAAATGGATATATATGAACCGGAAAAAACCAAATTCGGTAAATTTAAATTATCAGATATGGTTAAAGATAAAAAATGGACAATACTTGTTTTTTATCCGGCAGACTATACATTTGTTTGTCCCACTGAATTAAAAGATTTAGGAGATATGCATGAAGAAATAAAGAAACTCGGCAATATTGAGGTTGTATCTGTAAGCTGCGATACACACTTTGTGCATCTTGCATGGCAGACAAGTGAAAAACTATTGAAAAATATTAAATATCCAATGGGTGCGGATCCAACGGGTAATATTGCAAGGTTATTCGGTGTATATGATGAAGAAACCGGTCTTGCTTTAAGAGGGACGTTTATTGTTAACCCTGAAGGTATATTATGCGGAACTGAGATAACCCATTATGATGTCGGCAGAAATGCTGCAGAATTATACCGTAAACTTAAAGCTTATATTTATGTATATAAAAATCCTGGCCAGGCTTGTCCTGCAAAATGGGATGAAGGGGCAAAAACCTTAACTCCGGGTGAAGGCCTTGTAGGTAAAGTAGGAGATAGTTTATAAATAAAATAAAACCCGGACTAATTATCCAGGTTTTATTTTATCTGTATTATTATATCTGTAAGCATAATATTTCCGGTTAAATTTTACAATACAGCGGAAAATAATTATTTTTATAATACACAGGAAATGTGAATTAATATTATAATTGATAAATATCATTAGGGGGAAGAATGATTAAATTTAGGGAGAATTTAAATCAATTATTGACAAGGTTCAAAAAAAGTATAGGACGTGAACCTATGCGTGAAGAAATTAAGATAAATACTTCTATGGGAACATATAGACTGCCTCCACAGTATTATGAGCTGCTATACAATATTAAATGGGAATTTAACGATAGGTTTATTTTAAAATTACCTGAAAATAATGCTGTCAATGAAATTAGTGATATTTTATTCGTTAAAAGTGAAAGTACAGTGGATGAGTATCCTCAATTTAGACGTCCTTATATAATTATTTGCCACGGTGATGGAGGAAATGAGTTATTATTATTAGATATTGATGATGCTAATCCTGATGACCCGGTCTTATATTATCATTCTCATGATGATTATCAATATCAACCCATGGCAATTAAGAAGAATGTAAAAGAGAAATTTCATTTATCAGATTTTTTTAATTCATTGGGTATTGATGAAGAAAGGAGCAGGTTTTTAAAAAAGCAACAAGAAGAAGCTTTTAATAAAAATAAAGAAGAAATTTTAAAGAAATTTGAGGAATTTCATCAACATGAATATGATTATTTTCATTGCACTGAAGATGAAATGGATATTGATTTTACTGTCATTGCTGTTGATGTGAAATTGAAAATATTTACTGAAGATATTGAGAAAGCTTGTATGTTGCTATTAAAAGCATTGGAACTGGATGAAAGCCTGATTCAGGAAACGACCCCAAAAATACTTTTTCTTGAAAAGATGTATGAATTATCTAATGCTCATTTGTATGGAGAATTATTTTTTCCCGATCTAATGGGTAATTTAATTTTGAAAAAGTATTTTAAAACTAAAATTGATCTTTTATGGGGTTTTATGCAGATAGCTGAATATATAGAAGCCGGGTCTTATATAGTTTTTTCAGGTAAAACTAAGTACTATAAAATGAAATTTGAAAATGGAAAACACAGTTTTAACAAATCAATGTAAGCAGAAAAATTTTTAATTACGGTTGAAATTAAAATATTTAAGTTTTTAAGGCGTCAAAAATAAATTGATATTGATAAATTTATATTAATTTGGTAGATAAAGTTAAAAATCTCTAATAGTTTTATACATTAATCCGAATAATGTATTGAAAAAATATATTTTATGGTATTGCATTTTTTTTCTGTGCATTGTATATTTATATATCTAATTAATAACATAAGTAGGCGTATTATGGACTTTTCACTTTTTAAGAAAAAACTGAAAAAGAAACTTAATGTTTTTTTCAGGCGCTTTTATTCCAAGGGGCATCAAAGATTAACCGTAATGTTTGTGCCTCATTCTCAAAAAAAGATATTTAATTTCCAATTATCAAATTTTACTATTTTATTTATTCTATTTTTATTAGCCGGTGTTATTACCGCATCTGTTTTTGCAATAAAAAATTATGCTCAAGTTAGAAAGAAAGAAGAATTTTTTGTCCAGGAAAATGAAAATATAATAACACGGTTAAGAAAATTCCGGTCACGTGTGTCTCCTTTAAATTCTTCAACTACTGATTTGAAAAAATACATTTCAATGTTACTAAAAAAAATTGGTTCACTGAAAGATGAAGTTAAAACGCCTTTACCTTCGGGAGGAGTGTCCATACCTATACCGGAAAATGTATTAGCAAAAAATCCGGGATTTAAATATGATCCGCTAATACGCAAACTTGCAAAAATAACTTATGTTTCCGATAAACTAGGCAGAGAAGTCAAGAAGATAAAAAATCATTTACGCCATTTTAAAAAAGTTGCCTCCAAAATGCCTTCAATTTGGCCGGTTTTTGGTGGTGGATTTATTACAAGTGTTTATGGTCCAAGACGTTCTCCGTTTACCGGTCAGCCTGAATTTCACACCGGTATTGATATTACCGGTATGCCCGGCACTCCGTTAAAAGCCGTTGCCGATGGCAAAGTTGTTATTTCCGGATATAACGGTGGTTTTGGTTTAATGGTTCAAATTCAGCATTCTTACGGTTATTCAACCGTATATGCTCATTGTTTACGTTCATCTGTTAAAAAAGACGATTATGTAAAAAAGGGCCAGGTAATTGCATACATGGGGCGAAGCGGTGCTGCCACGGGATATCATTTACATTTTGAAGTTAGATTGAATAATCAGCATGTTAATCCAAGGCCTTTTATGACATTTGACAGACTTTAAAAGTTTTTATTTTTTTATAATTTTTAATTAATTTATAGTAAACTTAGTGTCGAAAATTTTTTATATATGAAAAAAAATATCTCAATTTATTTAATTATTTTAACAGTATTATTTTTTGGTTTATCTACATCCGCATTTAGTTTTTATAAAATTCATAAACTAAATGGCAGTGATGCTATATTTAAAGCATTTAAGAAAAATATAAATTATACAACGAAATATATTAACTTCAGGCGTAAGTATACTGAGAATGATTTACATTTATTAAAAAACCTGCCTAAACTAAAATTGGCTATTTATATCGTTAAAACTGCTGATACTATTTTTAGTATTGCTGAAAGAATGGGGTTAAGTGTTGATACTTTAATCTCGGTAAATTCTTTTGAAGGTGAATTTTTTCTTAAAAAAGGGGATAAAATAATTATTCCCAACATTAAAGGCGTAATATTCAGATTTCCCAGAAGAATCCGTTTAACTGAAATAGCGAGATTATACGGTGTATCTTCATATATATTAAAACTTATTAATAATATCAGGCGTAACGTATTGTATGAAAACGAAGAGCTTTTTATACCTTCCGGCAGATTATCTATTTCCGAACTTGATATATTTCTTCAGAGACGTTTCCGTGCGCCTCTTAGAGGGCGTCTAACAAGCGGATACGGGCGTAGAAGATGCCCTTTTACCGGCCGGCCATCGTTTCATATAGGTATTGATATTGGCGGGCGTAAAGGCGCTGTAATACGTTCAACCTCAAAAGGCCGTGTAGCATTTGCCGGATGGAAAGGCGGATACGGTTTGCTGATAATAATTGAACATGACAGCGGGTATACTTCATATTATGGCCATTTAAAAAGGCGTTCAATAAAAGTTAAAAAAGGACAAATTGTAAACGCCGGACAGCCAATTGCAAAAGTTGGTATGACCGGTAGAACAACAGGCCCTCATCTACATTTTGAAATTAGAAGATATGGAATAATTAAAAATCCAATGAAAGTATTGAAATTATCTTCGATAACATCACTATATTCAAGATAAATAATTTTTAAAAACTAATTCCAACTCCAGCTTCAACACCCCAGAAAAAGTTATTTACGAATGTTTTTCCGTTATCATATCCATGAAAAATAAATCTGCTTTTTACAAACACAGGCATAATTATTTTTCCTCCAATATGAAAAGGAATTTCAAATCCAAGAACAAATCCGAAATGAATACGGTCATGGTCATCGTTTATTAAAGGTATATAAACGCCAGGGCCTAAAATTATAAACATATCTGTGGTACGTGATAAGAATTTATAAATTGGAATTTGGAAAATAAAATTGATAGGCATGCCCCATGCGCCCACTTCATCGCCTGTTTTGGGGTCTTTAACTTTACATAAATGATAGAGCCCGATTTCAAAACCGTAACCTAGGGCTAATCTGCCGCTTCTCCGGTGCGAAGGTTTGAAAATTGCCATGAAACTGAAACTTCCGGTAATCATGGTATCAGTTGATTTATATGTGTTTGAATCAGTATAATCGTCTAATAAACTCCATCCAACTGAGAATAGAAACTTAAAGAAAAATCTTTTCTTTATACCATATTGGCTCCAATTATCAAAATCTTTTGGCAAATCATGCATGTATTTATTTTTATTTTTGTTTATTGCTTTTAAAGATTCACTATATAATGCTCCTTCTCTGGCTCTTAGAGGTTGGGTTTTTACCGTATCCTGCGGAGAAGATGCCCGCATTTCTTTAGGTGTAGGCCTTTTCTGTTTACTGTCTTCCGGTTTTTTTTCCTGACTGAAAAGACTGTTTGTTGAAAATAGAAATAATATAAAAACTATAGTTTTAATTTTTTTCATATTTAATATAATTCTCCTGTAAATAGATAAACTCGTTGTTTAGATTTAATAAACACGAAGTTAAAATAAATATTCCAATAACGTAAAATTAATATCCGGAATATGAATTAAATTTCATTTACAATAATAAAATATCTTTAAATGATAAAATCAAGTTAAAAATCATTATATTTTAAAATTAAAATATTTAGTATTGTTATATTTTTTTTAGTGTTTTAAAAAAGTTTTATAAAGGAAATTGTTTTTTAACAAATTTGCTATATAATTATTTACCATGAATATTATAATCGATTTTTCAAAATGTAGTTTTTTAGATAAAAAAGTATCCGGGGTGCCGTTGTTTTTAAGGTTTTTTTTAGCATTAAGCGCGGATAATACCGGTAAAATAATAACCGTAAATGCTAAACAGGAATATCTTAAAATTGCAGCAGGTCATAAAAAAGTTAATTTAAAAATTGAAAACTATACTGATATCAAAATGGCGCTCGAGAAGATTAAAGGGCCTAGCGCAGTGTTTACAAAAGATATAGTTTTTTATCCCGGCTTGATAAAAGAATTGAAGCAAGCACAGGAAAATGTTTTAATCTCAAACACGGGTATTTTTATTTTATCTGAAAATGCACGTCAAAGTATTAATAATCATAATGATCTTGAGCAAAAATGTTCTACAGTTATAGATATCAAAAGCGTTGTTTATCCAATTGAAACTGAAAAAGATATAAAAACAACGGAAAAGAAAATGTTGAAGGGTTTAAGAACTCCGGGAGATACTTTAGTTTCACGCTTAATGAACAGACGCATTTCAATTTGGGTAACGTCTAAAATAATGGGTACCGGTATTACACCGAATATGATAACAACGTTTAATTTTATTTTGGGTATTGCCGGTGTCTTGTGCCTATGGTTTGTTCCCGGATATATGAAAACAGTTCTTGCAGGAACTTTTATTCAGCTTTCAAGTATTCTAGACGGCTGTGACGGTGAAATAGCAAGATTAAAATATCAGGGTAGTAAATTCGGCGCAAAGTTTGATGATTTTTCAGATGAGATTACTAATTTCCTTTTCTATACCAGCGCCGCCTTATATACAGCTTTTTTCTGGATAAAGCTGCCTACAACGTATCCAATTAATTTACCGGGTGCCCAAACTGTTTATTGTTTAAGTTCTTATCCATGGGTTGTAACACTAACCAAAGTTTTTGCAATAACCGGAGCAATTGTTTTTACGTTAGGCCAGATAATTAGTATATGGTTGCGCCCCAAACTGGGTATAACAAACGTAAAGGATCAGGTTTTTTATTTTGAAAAACAAAGTGAAAATTGGGGTAAGAACCCTCTCCATTGGTTTGTAACATTGGGCAAACATTTAATCCGTAATGATTTTCTTGCCTTATTGGCCTTTGTTGCAGGAATATTTCATTATTATTGGCTTGGGCCGTATATTATTATTATGTTCGGAACAGCGTATTTTGTTACAATATTCCTTGAAGCTATTCATTACTTAAAAAATAGAAAAAAATCTATGTAAATAGTTTTTTATTTTTGATTTTAGAATATTTTATTTATAGTTAAGTTATGCAAGCTATAATTGATATTACAAATACTAAATATCACAACGAAAAATTCAGTGGATTATCTTTACTATTCCGCAATATATTAAATTTATCTTTAAAAGGCGTTTCAAGATTTATCATTGTCTCAGAGAATGAATCTGAATTCCAAAATTTAAAAAGAATGATTTCAAAGTATTCGGGAATAAATGAACAATACTTAATTGAAATCTTATTTTTTGATAATCTCATTGATGCAATATCAAGTTCAGTTATGAATTCTTTTATTATTTCAGGAGATATTTATTTAGTTGATTCGTATTTTGATTTACCTCATAATATAAATAGAGTGATTAAATACAACGAATGTTTTTTTGCCTTTTCATTAAATGATCTTAGGAAAATTAAGAAACCTTCGGATTTATTTGTTGCCGCAATGAATGCGTATAAATTAAACAGCGCAGGAATTGAAATAAAAGATAATAATGATTTAAAACAGGTAAGCGGGTTAGTGTATAACTTAAGGTTTGTGGAAAATGAAAGTTCTTTTACTCAAGGTTTTAAACGCTATACAGGCTCATTTATTACTAAAATTGCATTGTCTTTTAATTTATCACCGGGGCTAATGTCTTTTTTAAAAATAATTTTTATTTCTTTTGCTATTTTTATTGCGTTTAGTTTTGACAATATATTTATTATACCGGTTATTGCCTTGTTATATTTTATCACGTATATTTTTGATTCTGTTGACGGCGAAATAGCCCGATTAAAAATGATTACATCGCGGTCCGGGAGTAAAATCGATTGTTTAACGGATGAAATCAGAACTTTTATTTTTTTTACGGGTTTAAGTTTTTTTTCGTTTATAAAACTGCCTGCTGAAATATGCAGTTATGTTTTTATCTATATTGCGGCTTGTTTTTTTCTTATATCCAAGATAATACAGTATTTCGTTTTATCAGACTCCGGTGTCATTAATGTTAAATCACAAAGTATTCTATTAAATTTTATTAAAAACCAGAATAAGAATTTCTGGTATCTTAAAGCAGATAAAAAACTTTTTAATAATGCGTATACAACGCTGTTTGTTCTCGTCGGCAGTATTATTTACGTTAATTCAAGCCCAACGGGATTCGTTGTTTATGCTTTAATGCCGTATATTTATCTTTGTCTTTCATGTTTTCTTTTCGTAATAGTTATTATAAAATTATTCTATTACTTTAAGCTATTAGCAACGCGCTTACATCAATACAAAGC
>CALGPD010000100.1 GCA_937960625.1 uncultured Spirochaetia bacterium
CCATGAAGCTGAAAAACCTCATGAATTTGATACTGCTATATATATTGGAATATACGGAAATATTGAAGGTATGCTTTTAATAGAAACGAAAAAAGAAACCGCTCTGAATTTTGCCAAGTCTTTGTCCGATATTTCAGGCCAGAATTATTCTATAGACGATATTGTAAAAAGTCATATAGGTGAGATGGGGAATATTATTTTAAATAAATCAGTTCCTCTTTTGAATAAATCTTTTGGTGATTCTCATTTATCAACACCGAGCGTATTTATCGGAGCTAATATAGAAGTAAACTTATTTTATAAGAAAAGTTTTCATGTACTGGTATGTACTCAATTCGGTAAGTTTAAATTTACTTTTGCTATAAAAGAATGAATAAAGAACAAAATTTCAATCAGAATCTAGTAAAGTTATATGAATATAAATTTAATACAGGGCAAATAACTAAAACGCAGTTATTCAGTATAAGCAATTTTATAGAAAATAACGAAAAATCTATAGTTGAAAAATACATTAATTTATTTGAAGCTTATGTTTATTTAATAAGTGATAAATTATTTTCACGTTTACCTGAAAACATTGATCTGCTTTTCTGGGAGAGTTTTTATAATTTAGTTGGTGTTAACTTGCCTTCAAATTTTGTCCCAAATAAAAATTATAAATATTTGCCAAAACTCGTTATTGCCGCAAAACGGGATATTCAGGATGAGTATTTGCAGGAAAAGTATAGAGAGTTTTTTTATTTTGGTTTTAGAAGAGATTTTAAAAATTTTATTTATGATAAAATAAAAACCGGAGATAAAACACTTCAGGACAATTTTAAAAAAAACAGAATTAAAATAAAAAAATGGTTTTCGAACTCATTTTCTTTATCTTTCAGCCTTAACCTCGACAATGAAAGACAAGCCATTATAAGTGAAAGCGGATATTTATTAAATAAATTAATGGGAAATAGAGAGAATCCTGGAGTTATAAAAAATAACAGGAGTTTTTATTCACGAATCACACCATATATTATTAATAACCAAATAAGGAATTTAACTTCTTGTGAAATGATTTTAAATGAAATAAAAGCAAGCGCGTTTAAATGCCCGGATATGGAAAAGAAATTTTATATAAATTCTGTGGATATTCTTTTAAAACGCATGTCTGATATTTATAAACTGAATGATAATATTGTAATCCGGCTTTGGGAAAGAAACCCCGCAAACGAACTTTTTATAGGAAGTGAAATTGATACATGTATTTCAGTTACGAGGAGAAATTTTTTCTGTTTATTGGATTTTTTTTTAGACCCGTATATGAATATTGTAAAAATAAACTGCGGGGGAGAAATAGCAGGATTAAGTTATATTTTTTTAGTTGAAAATGAACAGGGTAAAATTAGTTTTCTTTTTGATAATATTGAACTTAGGGATGAATTTAAGCACACTACGTTGTTTACAGATTCAATAATCAACTTTGCAAGAAAATTTGCGGGAAATTTTAACATGGATTATTTTTATCTGGGGTTAAACTATAATGATACATTGTTTCCAGATTTTGAAATTGAACAAACATTTCTTAAAAAAATTGGCAATCCTGAAAATAGAAAATATTATATTGACACTTTCAATGGTTATACCCATACTCATGGTAAAGTTAATGTTTATAAAATATATTCTTAGAAAATGATTTGCTTTACTAAACTTGTTTAATTAATATTAAGCTATGTTCGGACAAATTACAGACATATTATTCATAGCAGTATTTGCGTTGCTATTACTTTTCGTGTTATTTAAATTTAACAAATGGCTTTTGGTTAAAAACGGAATACTCCGCATTTTATTCGTTGTATTAAAAGACCCTGATGTAAAAAAACAAAAAAATTAACTTTTCTTTTTTGTGGTTACAAAATGACAACCTTTAGATATTTTATTGTTTCTTGCAGCTTTGGCTATTAATAATCCCGTTGTAACTGAATTTCTAAGTTCAACCAGTTCTTTGGTTATTTTATGTTCCATAAATAATTCATTTACAGTTTCTTCTAATTCAACAAGTGATTTTACAGCGAGTTTCATTCTTTGATATGTTCTTATGGGGCCGACAAAATTCCACATTAAGTTTTTTAGCGTTTGTGATATTTGATAGATGATTACAGGATCAAGTTTTTCTGTATTGGAATAGTCATATTTATAATCCGTTGCTTCAATATCAATATAATCCAATTTTTTAATTCTATTTACAATATCCTCGGCCGTGCGTATACCAAATACCAATCCTTCAAGTAAAGATGTTGATGCAAGGCGGTTTGCGCCGTGTAAACCCGTACAAGCTGCTTCTCCAACAGCGTATAAACGGTTTATTCCCGTTCTTCCGTATATATCGGTTTTAACTCCGCCACACATAAAGTGAAAGGCTGGCGAAACCGGAATCCATGATTTAGTTATATCAAAATGATATTTATCAAGACAGGTTTTATAAATATTAGGGAATCTGGTTTTTAATTTTTTTTCACCGATACCAGAACAATCAAGAAATACGCATGGCAGGTCGTTTTCTATCATTACGTTTAATATACTTCTCGTTACAACGTCTCTGGGCGCAAGGTCTTTCATTTTATGAAATCTTTTCATAAAAGCCTTTCCGTCAGGAGTTTTAAGAATACCGCCTTCACCTCTCACACTTTCGCTGATAAGAAATCTATCTCCTGAACCGTGATATAGTGAAGTAGGGTGGAATTGTGTATATTCAAGGTTGATTAGCCCTGCGTTTGCGCGGTGTGCTATTGCATATCCGTCTCCGGTTGTACAGGACGGATTGGTTGATATTTTATATACACTGCCGCATCCTCCTGCAGCAAGTATAACATAATCTGATTTACACTTTAATATTTTTTCGCCTGCATTATCAAGAACGTATATTCCATAGCAGGTATTTTCATCATATTTTTTTGATGTTTCTTTTGTATTTTCCGTTGTAATTAAATCCAGAACAGTATATCCGGATAAAACTGTAATATTTGTTTTCTTTTTAATATATTCGTGTAAGTGAAGTATGATTTCTTTTCCGGTATTATCAGAGCAATGAATTATTCTGTTGATTGAATGCGCGCCTTCGGATGTTAAATCAAGCTTACCTTCTTTATCTCTTTCAAACGGCACTCCAATTTTTTTGATCAGGAAATTTTTTACATCAGATGCGCCGTAATCGCAAAGCACTCCCACAGCATCCTGTTTGCATTCGCCAGCGCCTGCAAACATAATGTCCTGTTTTAAGATATCCCATGCGTCAGTTTCACCACGGTATATGATTCCGCCCTGTGCATAGTAGGAATTCGAAAGATGTTCATTTGTTTCTTTTGTAATGAGTAAAACATTATCGAGTTTTTCTGCGAGTTTTATTGCTGTTACACATCCGGCAATGCCTGTGCCTATAACAATTGCGCTTTGTTTTTCCATAGATATAAAATAAACTTAAAAATATAAAAATCAAGGAAATTGTATTGATATATAATTCTAATTTGGAAAAATGTTTTTCCTGTCCCTGTTTTGCTTGATTTTTACCATTTGTTTAAATATTATTTCTTAGAATATAAGGCAATTGCCAAATTAATTATCTGGATAAATTTTATGAAGAGAAGAATCGGATTTGGATTGCGCTTTTCTGCGCTAGTGATTGATGTTACTGTAATTATTTTTATAGTATTTGGATTATTCTTTGCCTTTGGTAAAGGGTTATATACTTCTATAGGAATATTAAAAACAGGAACTATTAAAAAGGTGTCTACAGTTTCACAGATATTGAACAGCCATGCTGTTGGCGGCCAACCGGCATCCACTGAAAAAGCTGCTGAAGCTAAAAAGAAAGATGATAAACCAAAACCTCTTAAAAATCCCAAGCCTGAGGTTAGAAGAACCGAGACACAACTTCCCGGTATGCAAAAAGAAGATGAAAAAGCCAATCTTCCGACTAAAGAACCTCTTCCGGTTTCAAAAAAAGACAAACTGGAACAGAGAGCACTTCATAAACCCGCGGGTTATATTCATAATTCAAAGGATTTTGTTAAAATATTCTTTTTTGCAATTATTTCAATTTTATTTTTTTTAACCGAAGTATTTTTCGGTGTTTCATTAGGCAAACTTATTTTAGGAATAAAAATATTTAACAATGAAAGAGAAGAAGCTCAATTAAAGGAAAAGCTATTGAGATTTGCTTTAAAAATAGCCATACCGTGTTTTATTATTTTACTTTATGTATTTTTTAAAGTAAAGTTTTTCTGGACTTTAGGCATGATATGGTTTTTCCTCGTTACTGTTAGCTGTTTTTTTGTTTTCTCGGATTCAATGCAAACACTTTACGATAGATTAACAAACTGTGCGGTATTTTCCGTAAGGTTAAAAGAGGAAGATGAAACCGCCATAGGTGAAAAAGGCCTGGCATAATAATTTTTATTTTATATTTAATCCCCTTTAAATTTAAGGGGATTTTTTTTGCTCTGTTGATATTAAAAATAAAATTATGTTATCAGTCTGACTTGATATTTATTTTAATCCGGTTTAAAATATATTAAAGCAGTTAGTAGAAATGCCGAATTTATAAATATTATAAGTAGGTGCAGCCAATGTCAGAAAGTACAAGTAAAATTGAAGAAGATATGATTAATGCCAAGCAAATGGTTCTTGATAAAATAAATGAAATCCGCGGACGTATTGATGATAAATATAACGAGTTTCAGCAACGCCTTGATTACATTAAAGACGCAATCGAAAAAAGAAAACAAGCGCGCCAAAAACGTATACAAAAATCTACTAATATTGATAATGTTGATACAGGTAATATGTCAGATATAATTGATGATTTGAAAATCAACTAATTATCTTTTTAAAACAATTTTTTTAACCACTTCTCTGCTAACATCGTGAACTTTAGTTAAAACGTGATGACCGGCATCAAGTAAAACATTGTGTTTAACGTAATCAATCATTTCTTTAGCCATATCAGCATCCCGTACTCTTGATTCAGCATCTGTAAGGTTATATTCACTCTTTAATATTCCTCTTGTCCAGAATTCAAGTTCGTTTTGTGAAGAACCTAAATCAGCCCGCTGTTTATTAACTTTTTTTAATGCAATATCAATAGTACTGATAGAACTATTTGCGCCGTTTTGTGTGCTGATTTCAAAAAGTTTTCCTGTTTTATGCTCACGCAAACCCAATGCTTCTGAATTCATGGTGTTAATAAATAAACGCGTTCTTTGGTCCATATTTGCGCCAACGTGAAACCACATAGAGCCGTAAATGGTAAAATGGTCAGGATCATCTGCCGAAGCAAATCTCCCTGTGAATAGATTAACTGCATTAAACTGCGCATGACTGGTAATTCGGTCAAGTTCGTCAACTAACTGGGAAACCTCAACTTGAAGCTGCATGCGGTCTTCTTTAGTATAAATTCCGTTTGCAGCCTGTACAGTGAGTTCTCTAAGACGGTTAATGATTTCCTGAGTATCTTCCAAATATCCGTCTGCTGTCTGGATTAACGAAATCCCATCCTGTGTATTTTCAGCTGCTCTGTGTAAACCGCGTATTTGAGCCCGCATGGTTTCTGAAACTGCAAGGTTTGCTGCATCATCACCTGCTTTTACAATTCTTTTTGCAGAAGCCAGGTGAGAATATGTTTTTTGAATTTCCCTGTTTCTTAAGCCCAACATTCTTACTGTTGTTTGGGCTTGTAAATTATGGTTTATTATCATTAATTTTCTCCTTCAAAGTCCTTTTTCCCGGAGTTTGTAATAAATAAATTTCTTCCGTGAAATAAATTCATGAAGATTACTACAGTATAAATTTCGGCATTGGAAACCTTAAAATTTAATTTGAATATAAATATTTATTTTTTATAATTCTTTGGCAAGTTCAAGCGCTTTTAATAATGCGCCGGCTTTATTTTTTGTTTCAAGCCATTCCAGTTCGGGTTTGGAGTCATATACAATCCCTCCGCCGGCTTGTATGTAGATATTATCATTTTTTATCACTGCTGTTCTTATCGCAATGCAAACATCCATATTGCCTGCAAAGGAAAAATAACCAACAGCGCCGCCGTATATATTGCGTTTCACGGGTTCAAGCTCTTCAATTATTTCCATTGCCCTGATTTTTGGAGCACCGCTTAAAGTTCCGGCAGGGAACGTTGCTGCGAATACATCAAAACTGTCACAATCAGGTTTTAATTCCCCTTCAACAGTTGAGACTATATGCATTACATGAGAGTATTTTTCAATAACCATGTTATCAGTTACTTTTACGCTTCCGAATTTACTAACTCTTCCCACATCATTTCTTCCCAGATCCATAAGCATAACGTGTTCTGCTATTTCTTTTTCATCAGCAAGCAATTCTTTTTCCATCTTAATTTCATCTTCCGGAGTTTTACCTCTTCTTCTTGTACCTGCAATGGGTTTTACTACTATTTTTCCCCAATGCTGTTTGACTAGAGTTTCAGGCGATGAACCGATAACGTGTAAATCGTCAAGGTGCAAATAAAACATATATGGCGAAGGATTAACGCTCCGTAAAGCGCGATAGAAATTTATTTTTTCAATACCTTTGATATTGGCAGTGAACCTTCTTGAAAGTACTACTTGAAAAATATCTCCGGCTTTTATGTACTCTTTTGCTTTTTCTATTGCTTGACTGAAACCATTTTTATCAAAATTGCTTTTTAATTCGGTTTTGAAATCCGGATTTGGGCTTGAAAAAGGTTTTAACGGAGTATTTAATTGTGATAACGTATATTCAATATGCTGAACAGCGCGCTTATATTCTTTATCAATATCAGTTTCTTCATCGATATAAAGATTATACACAATTTTTAATTTATGCATTGCATGATCAAAAATTACAATTGAGTCCGTGAAGATGAAATATATATCATCAATATCAAGTTCATCTTCATTTTCCATTTTAATATCTTCAATAAGCTGAATAGTATCATATCCCAGATATCCTACGGCTCCGCCGTAAAAAGGAGGTAAATCAGGGTGAGGGTAGGGAGTATATATTGAAAACATACTTCTTAATTTTTCAATGGGATTTTCCATTTCACCTTGTTCTTTTAAAAATTTGCCCTGTTCAATTATTTCATAATGACTGCCTTTGGCTCTGAAAATTAAACTGGGTTCACTTCCTAGAAATGAATACCGTCCAACGTTTTCTCCGCCTTCAACGGATTCAAGAAGGAAAGAATGACGTTTTTTGTCAATTTTCATAAATGCGCTTACAGGAGTTTCAAGATCTGCTAGTATTTCCGTATAAACCGGAATAAGGTTGTATTTTTTAGATAGTTTTTTCGTTTCATCAAGTTCAGGGTATATTTTCATAAAGTGTTATAAAATTCCTCTAACATCGGTTTTTGTATGGTCTGTCGGGCCTCTAAGAGCTTTTTTAACAAAGATGTACGTTATTAATAGTGAGAGCGCAATGTAAATAATGGACCATGTCATGGCACCAATAGGAATCATTCTATTCATTGCAACTGCATCGTTAAATCCCGCTCCGGCTGAAGTGTGAGAAAAAAGGTTTTTAACATCAATTATAGCATTCATACATAAAGTTACAGCGAGAAAGTTTAATAAAAACGCTGCTATGGGTTTGTTTACAAATAATCCCATTAATAGTATGAAAGCTCCGAAGATAATTCCAACCAGGCCCGTTGTTGAGAACCAGCTTTCGGCAAATATAAACGTTATTGTCATCATTACAAGGCCGATAGTAACGAGAACCTTTTTAGCTGCATTAGCCATTCGCGCGCTTAGTAATAATAGAATTCCGCCCATTAATGAAGTTCCAAGATATCCAGCAGGAGCAATAACCATCATTAATCCGGGCCTTGTGTAGGCAACTCCTGAAGTATTAAAATTAACCGCAAACTTAACCCATGAACCTCCTGTAACTATGGCAGCTACACCGTGAAATGTTTCATGTACAAAAGTTGAAAATAATTTAAAAGGGAATAAAACAACGTTTAGAATTGGAATAAAGTTTAAAATAACAATAATGCCAAAGCTCGTTAATACTAAAGTCAACATGCTTTTATCCATATCTTTTGTCAATTGCATAATATATCTCCGGTTTTTTTTATAATCTTATCCGTAAAATGTTTGAAATCAAATTAATTCGTATTATAAATATATTCATTTTTAACTAATTTGAGAATTTAATATCCAACTTCTTTATAATATACTGTTTGAGAAAAATATAAATTTTTTATAATTTGATAGTCAGGAAATTTAATATATGCCTTTATTGTGCTTGCTACCTAATAATTTTATTTATATTATTATCCTGTGATAAGGATAATTAATTATAAACGAGGAAATTTAAATAACGTATTAAAGGCGTTTTTAAACTTCGGGTTTGAAGCGGAAATAATCGATTCCCCGGATAAAGTTTCGGATTCCTATGGCCTTGTTCTACCCGGTGTAGGCGCTTTCGGAGATGCAATAAAAACCATGAATAAAACCGGTTTTTCCAGAGCAGTAAAAGAGTACATTGCAAGCGGCAAGCCTTTTCTGGGAATTTGTCTGGGTTTGCAGCTTTTATTTGAGCAGAGCTCGGAGTTCGGAGAACATACGGGCCTAGGAATATTTAAAGGTAAAGTCAAAAAGTTTACTGTAAAACAAAATAAAATTCCGCATATGGGTTGGAATCAGGCTAACATAAAGAAACAATCCGCTTATTTAAAAGGCATTGATGATAATACTTTTTTTTATTTTGTGCATTCATATTATATTGAACCTGAAGATAAAGATATAATATTAACAACGACTAAATACGGCAACGAGTTTGCTTCCTCAATTCAATCCGGCAATGTAATAGCAACGCAGTTTCATATAGAAAAAAGTCAGGAAAACGGCTTAAAAATAATTAAAAATTTTGGAGAGGCATGTGTTAATAATTCCAGCAATTGATATTAAAGACGGTAAATGTGTCCGTTTGGTAAAAGGTGATTTTGATAAAAAAAGTATATACAATGAATCTCCCGTTGATCAGGCGAGTATATGGAAGGAAAAGGGCGCCAAAGTAATTCACATTGTTGATCTAGACGGTGCGCTTACCGGCAAACCCGTTAACATTGAAATTATTAATAAAATTGTTAAAGACGTTGACTGCCCTATCCAAATCGGCGGCGGTATCCGCAATATGGAAATTATTGAAGAATACATTGCTGCGGGTGTTGATAGAATTATAATTGGAACTCAGGCATACCGTGAACCTGAATTTGTGCGTGAAGCGTGCAGAAAATTTCCTAACAAAATTCTCGTTGGAATTGACGTAGTGGACGGAAAAGTCGCAGTTCAGGGCTGGAAAGAAATCACTGATGTTGACGGTATAGAGTTCGCGCTCAAAATGGAAGATTTTGGCGTTTTTGAATTTATCATTACTGATATAAATAGAGACGGTATGCTTACAGGAATTAATCCTGCGTTCTATGAAAAATTTCTTGAAAAAATTAATATTCCCGTTATTGCTTCGGGCGGTGTTTGCAGTATTGATGATGTGAAAAATCTAAGTGTATTATCATCGTCTGGATTAATCGGTGTTATTATCGGTAAAGCTCTTTATGAAAAAAGGTTTACTCTCGAAGAGGCAATTGGAGTAATCAAAAATGCTGGCTAAGAGAATAATACCGTGCCTTGACATTGATAAAGGCCGTGTTGTTAAGGGAGTTAATTTTCTTAATTTACGCGATGCCGGTGACCCTGTTGATAACGCCATGTTTTATGACAAAGAACACGCTGATGAAATAGTGCTTCTTGATATTACCGCTACTTCAGATTCCCGCGATATTCACTTTGATATGGTAACAAGTGTTGCTAATTCAATATACACTCCTTTCACGGTAGGCGGCGGCATCCGTACGATTAAAGATATGAAACTAAATATTCAAGCCGGAGCTGATAAAGTCAGTATTAATTCGGCTGCGATAAAAAATCCGGATTTAATAACTGATGGCGCGAGAAGATTCGGCTCTCAGGCTATTGTAGTTGCAATTGACGCTAAGCGGAATGATAAAGGCTCTTTCGATGTCTATGTAAAAGGCGGGCGTGAAAACACCGGCATTGACGCGATAGAATGGGCAAAACAGGCAGAGCAAAGAGGCGCGGGCGAAATACTATTAACCAGCATGGATAAAGACGGCACTAAATCAGGTTATGATATTGAATTATGCTCAAAGATAAGCACACAGGTTTCTATTCCCGTAATAGCTTCCGGCGGAGTAGGCGGGCCTGAGGATATATACAACGGGTTTGTCAATGGCAAAGTTGACGCGTGCTTGGCAGCTTCTATTTTTCATTTCAGGGAATATTCAATTAAACAGGTTAAAGAATATTTAAAAGAAAAAGATATTCCCGTTCGATTATAACTCATTAAATGGGATTATGATATGCCTGATAAAAAAACTTGCATGGACGAAGCTCTAAGGAGATTATCCTATAGGTTGTATTCATGCAATGAACTACGCATTCATCTTGCGAAAAAAGATTTTGGTGAAAACGAAATACAGCAGGCTATAAATACTCTAATTGAAAAAGATTATCTAAACGATGAAAAGTTTGTAGAGGGTTTTGTTACTGGCCGTGCAGCGCGCAGGCTTATGTCTATGATGGGGGTTGTTTATGAACTTAAACGCGTTGTTGGTAATGTGCCCTGGCTTGAAGAAAAGGTATCTGAAATTTATAACGAGTTTTTGGGCGGGGAAGAAAAGGTTATTAGTAAACTTGCAAGAAAACGGCTTAACGGCAAACATTATTCCGGGCTTGAAAAAAAAGAGAAAAGAAAGCTCGTTAATTATTTAACGAATAAGGGTTTTAAATATTATTTGGTAGAAAAGGTGCTTGATAATTTGAGCGAATAGTAGTTTAATGTTA
>CALGPD010000101.1 GCA_937960625.1 uncultured Spirochaetia bacterium
TTAAAATTTAATACATATCAATTTACATGGAGAGAAGATGAAACGCGTTGTATTTGTATTTATAATTTTGGCTTTGTGTTCGTCAGCTATGTTTGCAAAAGAAAATAATAGTTATGTTTTAAGCGATGGAAATAAAAACGAAAAGGTTTTAAAAAGTGATAAAATAATTATAATTCATATTATGAAATCGGGACAGGAAAATTATTCGCTCTATAAAGCACCGGACCGGTTGAAATTTAAAGATATTTATATTGATTTATCCAAAATTAATCCTTTAGCAAGTCATACATTTAAAAAAACAGAGTATAATAAAATTGTTTCTTTGTTTTCCGCCGCTGGGGGTAGAGCTGAAATTTTATTAAACCGTTATTTGAATATCTATAATAAAAACAACGATGAATTAATCAAAACGGCTATTATAATTTTTAACAACATTATTAAAAATGATGAAAAGGCGAGGAAAAGAATCGAAAACGTTTACCGGCGTTTACGGATATTTATGATTAAAGAGTCAAAAATAAAAGAAATGAAGAATAAAATAAAAGAAAAAATGAAAAAGTGTAAATTAGTATTACTGCATTTAACAGGAGGGATGTATGCTGGAAAGACGAATTTTGATGAGCATTTAGCTGTTGAATCTGATTATGGGTTACGTTTTTCATATTATTTTATGAATCCTATGGCCGAAGCGAATTTAGGCTTTATATTTGAGTTTAGTTATTTAACATTTGGATATTCAGAAGATAAAGGTTTCGGGCCTTCCGATGATGTCAAATATATATCATTTAATTTCGGTTTTGCGCTTAAACTCTATGGTGTTTCAAGAAATAATAGTTTTAACATAACTTTGGGTTTTTGCCCTCTTATCAAAGTCTCCAGTGCAAACGCATTTAGTTATACAGATAGCGGCACATCTGATTTTATTAAGTATGAATACGTTGAATATATTCCTACAATAGCAATAAGTATAGAATATTTATTAATAATTAAATGTTTTACTTTTTTAATAAGCTTATATTCAAAATTCGGCCTTAGCCATACCTTTGATACTTATATTAATGGTGTTAAAGATAAATACACAAAAAAGTATTTTTCAATAGGGATAAAATTTGGAATTGGCTTTAATTTTTTCAATTCCGGGATATAATTTTATAACCTGTAGACAAAATAAAATAGAACGAGTAAATTTAAATATATATTTTAAATTTCTTCACCAGGAGAGAAATAATGAAAACATTAACAATTCAGCAAGTAAGCAAAGATTTAATGTCCGTCAGTGAGCATTCATTAAAAACTCATGAAGAAATAAACATTGCTACGGAAAAAGGCGCTGTCGTTATCCTGCCTGAAGAAGATTATGAATCTATGCAAGAAACCCTGAGATTATTATCTGATAAAGAAGCGTTGACTGCATTGTTAAACGGTCATAAAAAACGTGATAAAGGTAAATCTCCGGAAAGTTTTTCTGTTCAAGATGTTTTTAGTGACTTATAGGATTAATAGTTTGAAGTCTGCAAAAAAAGATCTTGATTGGTTTAGGC